>CAZNYR010000102.1:0-14088 GCA_964577275.1 uncultured Cytophagales bacterium
CAAGGTTTCTGTATCGCATAAAATCGAATTTGCGCCAAATTCAAATAAATATTTTCCCACTCGTTTGGATTGGATAGCGCCTCCCGCCTGAGGAGAGGCTTCCAAAACTTGGTAAGCTATGCCTGCTTTTTCCAAAAAATGCGCCACAGCAAGCCCTGAAATGCCTGCACCGATAATTCCTATCATTGATTTTGTAGTTTTTTTTGACAAAGTTAAAAAGCCTAAATTGACTTTAGTTCTTAATGTATAAATCAAATAAAAAACGTATTATTTAACAATTTCTAAACGTCCTTGATGATTATATTTTAGTTGTCGGTTTTCTAATAATTTCTGGATGGCATCCACATAATTTTGTTTGGTAAAATGTGTAGGGTTCAGCGTTTCTAACAAATCACTGGCATCTAAAGCTGTATATTTCAAGGCATTCAGAATTTGACTTTCGTAAGTTTCAGATTCGGTTTTATTCTGTGTTTTTCGTTTGTTTTTCAGACAGTTATCGCATACTTCGCACGCCAAATAATCGGTTTCGCCAAAGTAATTTAATAAAATTTTGGTTCGACATTCATTCGGAGCAGAGGCATATTTGATGACTGCGTTTATTTTTTCAAAATCTCGTTTTTTATTTTGCTCAATTTCATTTGAATCCATCCGTAAATCTGTGGCGTTTATCCGTGCCGAAGTAAAAGTAATTTGTGGTTTATCTCGTTGTGGAGAGTATGTAATTATCTGATTTTTAGAGAGATATGAAAGTACGTTTTTTACTTTTGTCGTGTCTGATTTGGTTTGTCGTGCTAATTGAAGTTCAGAAATTTTTACAAAATTTGTAAAAACCGTACCTCCGTAATTTCTAAGTAAAAGTTTAATAAAAAAATCCAAAGAAGGCTGCATAATCTGGAAATTATACAATTCCGTTTTATTGACGATGATTTGTATTCTGGACGGACTAAAAAATGATTCCGAAAACTGTATAAATCCTTGTTTTTCAAGTAGTTTCAGGCTATAAAAGCTCGTCAAATAGTCAAGTTTATACGTTTGGCAAAAGTCCTGTAAATCAAAGTCATAGCTTTCCATCGTATGACTTCCGACCGCCATATTAAAATAATTAGCCAACCGCTGATATACATCCCGTACTAATTTTAAATTTGGATAACACTGCTCAACTTGTTTCTGGAGTTGTGGCAAATCTTTGGCATAAAATAAAGCCACCGCATAGGCTTTCTGCTCGTCCCTTCCTGCTCGTCCTGCTTCCTGATAATAGGCTTCCAGACTTTGCGGTAAGTCATTGTGAATCACAACTTTAACATCAGGTTTGTCGATTCCCATACCAAAAGCATTGGTCGCTACCATGACCCGAATCCGATTTTCAATCCAATCCGTTTGCTTTCGATTTCGCTGTTCGTTGGTTAGTCCTGCATGATAAAAATCGGCAGAGATTTGTTGTTTTTGGAGATACTGGGCAATTTCTTTGGCTTTTTTTCTGGAATTAACATAAATCACAGCCGAACCATGTACCTTTTTGAGTATTTGATACATTTTTTGTTCTTTATCTTCCACTTTAAAGACGGAATATGACAAGTTTGGACGGGCAAAACTTTTTTGAAAAACTTTGGGATTCCGAAAATTGAGTTTGTCTTGAATGTCTTGTTTGACCGTTTCGGTCGCCGTAGCGGTCAGTGCAATGCACGGCACATCAGGCAAAAGTTCACGAAACGTACTGATATTCAGGTAAGAAGGTCTAAAATCATAGCCCCATTGCGAGATGCAATGCGCCTCGTCAATGGCTAACAAATTGACGTTCATTTTTTTGGTGCGTTCCTGCATGATTTCGGTTTGGAGGCGTTCTGGAGAAACATACAAAAACTTCATATTTCCATATACGCAATTATCCAGCGTAACATCAATTTCGTGGTAATTCATGCCCGAAAAAATAGCTACGGCATTGATTTTCCGTCGTTTAAGTTGTTCAACTTGGTCTTTCATCAGGGCAATAAGCGGAGAAATGACGATGCAAATACCGTCTTTTGCCAGGGCAGGAATCTGAAAACAAAGGGATTTTCCGCCACCTGTTGGCATCAGGGCGAGCGTATCATTGCCTTCCAAAACAGACTGAATAATAGTTTCTTGTAGTGGTCTGAAATTTGTGTAGCCCCAATGCTGATGTAAAATCTGATGGATTTGATTCATAAAACTTTAAATTATACCATTCATCCTTAAAAAAATTCTAAAAAAATTATTTTCATGTTATCTTTGTGCTAAACTTTAATTGTTTATTCATAAAAACTTAGCAATTATTGTTTAATGAACACTTAACATTTTTGTAGCTTTGGTCGTTATATAAGTTGGTATGATTTTTTGTGTAAGAACCTTAGGTACTCCTAAAGTAACCAATCGTTTTGGTTAAACGTACACAATCATTTGATTCCCTAAAAACGTAAACATAAATAAATTTTATAAGCTATGAGGTCATTAATATTCGCATTTTTGCCATTGGTTTTATTTACGGGGATTTCATTGTCTAAATTGATGACGAAATCCAGCACGATAAAATATACCTGTCGGACGGAACAAGGCATTTTATTGGAGGCAAGCAATGACCAGATTACGGTCAAATTGCCCAACGGAAAAGAAACCTCTTACAGGAAAGTCGTCCAAAAATCGGCGAAGGATTTTCGTTATTTTGAAGGAACAAATCAGAATGCAAACGCCCAAAAAGTGGAATTAAGCATCAAAAAAAGTCCACAAAACGATACGTATCAATTTACGGCAGTTTTAGGCTCGGAGGCGTATTCGGGTAGTGCGGAAGCCAAAACCGAAGGTGCTTGATAATCAGAGGCTTCTATATGATTTTTTATTCATGCTTGACCACCAAACACGAATAACTTGTGTTTGGTTTTTTTAGGTTCTTGCGGTTGGCTGTGTCCAAAAAATGATTGTCGTGAATTGCATTATTTTAGTTTTTTTTAGAAAAAAATCTGCTGATTCGGTTTTTGATATTTTTGACGATTGATGAGCTTGCATCATCATCATAATAGCCACTTCGGTAGCCATAACCGTAGCCATAACCGTAGCCATAATTGTACAAAGAACGTTTGGGTTTTACGCCATTAAATACGATAGAAAGGCGATTGTAATTTTCGATACCACTTAATTTGTGATTTAATACTTCTCGCATATAAGGACGGGGCGTGTATTCGGCTTTGGTTACAAAAATCGGCAAATCGGCTTTTTTCATGGGCGCAAATCCATCCGTAACCACGCCAACAGGCGGCATATCAAACATGACGACATCATACGTTTGGTGCAATTCTTTAATAATTTCATCGAATCGTTCAGAAAGCAATAATTCGGATGGATTTGGCGGTTGCGGACCTGACGTAATGTAATCCAAATTAGGAATCTCGGAATGTCGAATACAATCTGAAACGATACTTTTATGAATCAATAACGTACTCATTCCCATGAGGTTATCTTGGCTTCCGAAGGCAAAATGAATTTTAGGTTTTCGCAAATCCAAGTCCAAAATCACTACTTTTTGTTCTGAAAGAGCAATAATTCCCGCCAAATTCACGGCTACAAATGTTTTTCCCTCTCCGCTGATGGTCGAAGTAACCGAAATGATGCGTTTACTTTTGTTTGCCTGACTCATAAAATCCAAATTGGTACGAATCGAGCGCAATGCCTCGCTGATAGAAGACTTGGGATTGTGATGAATGACTAATTGTGAATGTTTCATCTTGGATTTGGTATAAAGTGGTACTTCACCCAAAATAGGTACAGATGTAATTTTTTTGAGTTCTTTGAGATTTACAATCCGATTTTGCATCACATAACGCACCATAACCAACACAATCGACAAAAACCCAGCAAATGCCAATGCCGAAAGATAAAACTTTTCTCCGACAGGATAAATGGGTTCTTTGGGCATAGAAGCGTGTTGAATAACATGAAAATCAGGCAACGTACCGACCTCCGCCAGTTCGGTTTCTATCATGCTATTGAGAATAATATCATAACTTTTTTCATAAAAATCCAGATAACGTTTCATCAAATTAAGCTGAATATCATCCTCACTTTGTCCCGGAATTTTGTTTCGGCTGGCGGTCGTAATCGAATCTTGCTCATAAATCTTACGATAAAGTCGTTCTTTATTGAAAGAAACATAGCGCAAAAAATCCTTTTGCAGCGAATCCAGCGTCATTTTGCGCTGTTTGTAGGCAAATGTTTTTGGGGTATAACCTTGATAAATCAGCTTTTCGAGGGCTTGTCTTGCCTGATAAATTTGCGTGATGATTGCGGTCAGTTGGGATGCAGAGGTAATGTCCTGTGCAATCGCCGTAGTAATTAGGACGCTTGAATCGGAAGCCAAAAAGTTCATCACTTTATCATAAATGCCAAGTTCAGCCCGATATCTAAACTTATTTTCTTGTGCCACCCGCATTTTATCCAAAAGAACCTCCACATTCACATTCAAATCTTCGGTAGAAATATTATTAGAATCCTTATAAAAATTGATTTTGTATTTCCAATAATCCATGTACTTTTCGATGGTATCCTTGCGCTGTTGCAAATAAAATTTTTTCTGGCGATAAATTCGATTTTTGTCATTAATCGAAAACTTCAGATACGCCGTATCTGCAGCATTGACTATCGCCATCGCCTTCGTGATATTGGGGTCTTGATAGGTAATGGATAAGGTTAAGGCATTGACATTGATAATCTGAACGCTCAAATTTTGGGCGATAAGTTGTTGCGCCCGACTTTCAGTACGGAAAGTAAAATAATATTTGCCCGTCAAGGTTTGTTGGCTAAAAAAAGAGGTGGGAATAATCGTACATCTAAAATGTTCATTGCTAACTTCTTGATTTACAATACCTTCCTGCCGATATTCTTGATTATCGACATAATACGTGAGTTCGTAATTTTGGTCGGATTTGAAATGAATATCAATTTTCTGCTCATACATTTGTCCGTGCTTAATTTCGTAATTCTGCACATCAAATGGTGAATTATTGAACATTTCAAAATCATTGATTCGTCCTTGCGAATATTTCGTTACCTCCAATTTTAGGGCTTCCACGATACGTTCATGAATGACAGACGAATTAATAATCGAAATTTCACTATTTAGATAATTTTGTTTTTCGTTATCATTCTTAAAAATTCCGATGCCCAAATCGCTGGCTGTTCCTTTCATCTCCAATTTGAGCTGGGAGGCGGATTCATAAATCGGTATTTGGTAGTACAAATACGTATAAACCACGGAAATACAGCACAAAAAAATGAGCATAATCCAAATAAAACTCTTGCGAAATGCCCGCAAAAGTTTCATAGGGTCAAAATCGACTAAAGGATTACTTTCTTCTTGTTGTGGCGAGTCGATGTATTCGTATTCTGCCATTATCCCCCACTGTTTTTGTTTGTTTGTAAGACCACCCACAAGGTAATTGCGGATGTAATAAAACCTGTAATTTCGGCAAAAATACGAGTAACACTTCGCACCTCTTCGGCAGCTTGTTGGATTTTGCGCCGTCTGGGTTCGACATAAATAACATCATTGGGACGCACCTGCATATTGGCATTTTTCACGCCCTGCCAAGTCGATAAATCAATCGACTGAATAATCGGTTGGTCAGATAAAACATTCCGAATAACCCGAATTTTATCGTTTCGGGTGCTACGGTCGAGATTTCCGCCTGCCATGACCAAGACTTCGGTCAGGCTCATGCTTTCGTAGGGTAATGTAATGATTCGGTTGCCTAATGCGCCCATGACCACAACCCGCCGATTCGCAATCTGGGTGCGGGCATACGAATTTTCGTAATATTGCTGATAAGCCACCGAAATCAAACTATCTAATTGATAAATTTTTCGACCTTCGACCTCCAAGCCACCCACCAAAGGCAAATAAACTTTGCCATCGTCCTGCACGGTGTAAGATTGATTTTGGTATCGTAATGCACTGGTATTCACGTTGTTACCATTGTTTCGATTCATCATTAACTCAAATTGCCCCTCCAGACGCAATTCGCCATCGGGGTCAATCAATAATTCGCCTTTATTGGTAAAAAGTCGAAAAGAGATTTCATCAAATCGTTCGATGACATAGTTTTTTTCGGCTTCGATTTTCATTTGTTGAAAAACAGGATTATCATTGATGCCATCTTCCAGATTGAACAAAATATCGAATTTGGTTACGGCACAGGACGAGCATACCAACGAAAACAGCAAGAAAAACCCCACGCATGACAACTTATTCATAATTTACGATACTTGTTGGATGATTTGCTTTGTTTCAGAACGTGAAGTTAGTGGTTTTACTCGAAAAAACTGAAGGTTGCATCGGATAAAACACCCCAAAGATTGGCATCATATCAGGCTAAATTTCCAAATATTTCAGGAGCAAATCCAGTCGTTTTTTATCGTAAATATTGACCTCCTCCTCCGAATACGTACCAACGATTTCATATTCAAAGCGTTCTAACGTAGCGATAAAATGCAGGACTTCGATTTTATTGAGCTTGAGCGTGATGGTTAATTTGTGATTTTTCTCATTTTTATCCACCAAAACCCCTATGATTTTGAGGTAATGCGTTTCGGCTAATCGGCTTAATTGCGCCAGCGAATAATCTCGTTCAGCCACTATCAGCACAACGACCGCGCCTTTCTGTTGGATGGTATAGGATTTGATGAGCGATTTGGCAATTTCTGACAAAGGCACCACGCCCATAAGTGTCTGAAATTCATCGGTTACGGGAATAAAATCCATGCCTTCTTTGGTGAGTCGAAGACTCTCAAACAAATGTTGTCGGGTAAGCGCATAATTATCTGGATAAAGCAATTCCATGTCCGCAATTTTGGGATTATCCAATAATGTGGCGTGATACAACACCTCTTCGGATAAAATACCTTGATATTGGTTGGCTTCATCAATGACGGGCAGTTGTGTCATCGGCACATCTTCCAGACGGGAGAGTGCCTCTTCAGCATGGTCGGTGGGTCGGAGTCTGGGAATAGAAGTATCAATAAAATTATCTATTTGCATGAAGTTATTTTTTGACCATTATTTAAGATGTTCAGATAGTAACTAATAGTACATATTACGATGATAATACCGAAAAAGATAACATTTTTAAAATATTTTAGGATTAAAACCTTCGGCAAAAACCGAAAAGCATCTGACAAAGGTTTTTTACCAATCATTTGGTGGTAATTGGGGGCAAAATGTTTCCGTACTATTTTCGGCGTTGCATAAAATCATGCAAATAGTTGTTGAATAATTGCGGATGTTCCATCATGGGGGCGTGTCCGCATTTATCAATAAAACGCAATTCCGTATCAGGAATTAATCGGTCAAAATCATGGGCGACACTCGGCGGCGTAATCGTATCATTTAATCCCCAAATCAATAAAGTGGGTATATCAATCTGGTGCAATTCGTTTGCCATATTGTGCCGTTGTGCCGACTTGGCAATCGAAACCATCCGCATACATTTGGGAATGCTTCGAGTAACTTCAAAGACCTCATCGACCAGTTCTTCGGTCGCAATTTGGGGGTCAAAAAATGTATAGGCAACTCGGTCTTTGATATATTCATAATTCCCTCGTTTGGGATAAGAACCGCCCATGGCGTGTTCAAAAAGTCCCGAACTGCCCGTCAAAACCAACCGCTTGACTTGTATCTTGTTTTTTAGGGTGTACATCAAGCCCAGATGTCCTCCTAAGGAATTTCCGATAAGCGTAAATTCCTTTAAATCAAGAAATTCCACGAATTTTTCTGTAAAATCTAACAAGCCTTCGAGTTTGGCTTGGGGTCTGGGAATCTCATAAATAGGGAGCATCGGAATTACCAAACGGTAATTTTCTTGGGTAGATGCTACCACTTCTTTCCAGTTGCTTAATGCGCCGAAAAGCCCATGCAGAAGTAACAACGTTTCTTCGCCTTTTCCCTCGTCTATGTATTTGAATCCTTCCGCTTCCTTGACGTTCAACATACCGAACAATTATTATTAATTTGAACCAGCGCAAACATACCGAAAATATTTGATAATTTAAATCTGCCCCCTGAATCTGGCTTGATTTGTCCGTCAAATGACATTTTTTTTTCGGGAGGTATCATGCCCTAAAATCTGTCCCGAATGTCAGTATTCTGACATCTCAAATCCGTGCCATGCCTTAATTTTGCGCCTAAAATCATTCAAATTAATCATTATTGATACATGAAACAACTTATTTTAGGATGTCTTTTTACTTTTTTGGCAAACTGGGCAACGGCGCAAAATCCCGAAAAAGCCGAAGATATTAGCCCGCTGCTCGTGGGCGAGAACGTTCCACAAGCTACATTAGCCAATCACAAAGGCGAAACGATTGATTTCCAAGATTTAATCAAAAAAAAGCCCAGCATCGTACTTTTTTATCGAGGCGGTTGGTGTCCGTATTGTAATCTGCAATTAGCGGGCATTCAAGAGATTGAAAAAGAATTATTGGATTTGGGTTATCAGATTTTGGCGATTAGTCCAGACGATGCCCAGCACCTGACCCAAACCGTAGAAAAGAAAGCATTGACCTACGATTTGCTCTCGGATGCGGATATGACACTGGCTAAAAAATTTGGTATTGCTTTTCAGGCTCCCGAAAAATACAAAAAAGTGATTAACATAAAAAAACATTCGGGCGGCAAAAACACCGAAAATTTATTGCCTGTGCCTGCCGTGTTTTTGGTCGATACCGAAGGCGTGATTCAGTTTGAGTACATCAACCCCAATTTTAAGGTGCGACTCCATCCCGAATTGCTCAAGGCTGCCGCCAAGATTCAGAAAGAAAGCAAATAAAATTTGACTTCAAATAAATAATTTTTAATTACTTGATAATCAATACTATAAAGGTCTGATGCTGTTTTTATTCAATTACATCGGCGAATAATTTGGTGCGTCAGACCCTTCGCTGTCAGACTTTACGGATAATCTCTCTTAACTTACGCCTTTTTGTTTGATAGGCAAATGAATCCGAAATTCCGTTCCTTCATGAATCTGGCTAAACACCTCTAATTTGCCGTGATGCGATTCAATAATATTGACACAAATCGACAAGCCTAATCCCGTGCCTTTGCCCACGTCTTTGGTCGTAAAAAAAGGGTCAAAAATATGTCTTTTTATCTCTTCAGAAATGCCCGGTCCGTCATCTTTGATGGAAATACAAATGGAGCGTTCGGGAGCTTGGGGTATTTCGTAAGTCGAAATCGTGATATTGCCTTTGCCTTTTTCATTGCCCAAAATGGCTTGTATGGCGTTGGATAAAATATTCATAACCACCTGATTAATCGAACCGGGACTGCATTCGATGGCTGGAATTTTGGTATAATTTTTATGAATTTTGACCTGATTTCTGTATTGGCTTCGGAGAATAATCAAGGTAGAATCAATGTTTTCGTGAATATCAACGGTTTTGTATTTGCCTTCATCAAGGCGCGAAAAGGTGCGTAATCCCTTGACAATTTCGTAGGTGCGCTCCGCTCCTATTTTGATGTCTTTGACCGAATCAATCAAGTCTTCTTTGAGGTCCTCGTAATGCAGATTTTCCTTCAGTTTTTCAATCTCCACGAGTTGCAGATGCCATGTTTGGGGGTCGGCATTTTTATCGAGCGCATCGTATTTGTCGGAAACTTTCAGAAGTTCGGGCAGTCGCTCCTCCAACGATTCTACGCCACCATAAATAAAGCCCACAGGATTATTGATTTCGTGGGCAATACCCGCCGTAAGAATACCCAAACCCGCCATTTTTTCGGAATGAATTAATTGCGATTGGGTGCTTTTGAGTTGTTCAAGCATTTTTTCGGTTTCATGTTTTTGCGAAGCCAATATGCCAGCCTGCTCGGTAAGTTTCAGCTTTTTATCTTCGAGTTGTGCGTTTCTGTTTTGTAGGGCATGATACATCTTGCGGAGTTCCTGTTGCTGACTGCGGATTTTCTTGTTTTGTTGTTTAATTTTTTGTGCCACACGAATCGTTACAAACAATGCCAGACATAATCCAGCAAAGATTGAAAAGAAAAAATATGCTCTTTTTTGAAATTTTTCTGCCTCCTGAATGCGTTGTTTTTCAAGGAATTTTTTTTCCTCAGAAATGGTTTCGATACGATGATTTTTTTCTCGTGTTAAGGAATCTTTTTCTAATTCCACAAAGTCAATTTGGGCATAAGCGGTCAAAACCTCTTTCTTGAGATTTTCTTGGGTATTTTTGGCGAGAGAAAGCGCATTTTCTAAGGATTCCAAATCTTTTTGCATGATTTTCATGAATTTTTCTTGCTCTTTGGTGCGCGCTTTTTTTGCCGAAAGTTTGACCAAATCGGTAATTTTTTGACTGAGTTTGATGTGTTGTTCCAAGAATTTACTAATATTTTCTTCTAACACCGAATCGGCGTTTTCTAAGGTCAAACTTTCAAGCATATCTTCTTGTTTTTCAGGAAGTTGTACCGAAAGTTGGGGTTGTTTCTGAAGCGAATCAATATGGCTAATATCGACCTGATGCACGCCATCGGTCGTTACCAAAAACTGAAATTCGCCTTGTTTATCTGTATGATAATATGTCCCATCAACCGAAACCCGCGAGCCTTTGATGGGGTCTTTGTCTTTATCCCGCACCCGCACCATAAAAACCTGCCGTGTAACGGGTTTTTCGGTATTTTTATTCGGGTACGTATTGATTTGAACAAAATTATCTATCGCGCTGTATTGCACATCCGAAATCGCCACAGGCACACCATTGACCAAAAACGGCGTTTGGTTGGTAATTTTTATGCCCGCAGGAATTTCCATCAAAAAATGTCCCTCGAAATTGGTGTAAGTCGGACGAATGCCATTGACCCCATCCATCATAATTTTGACACGTTTTAGTGGACTTGACCGATAATCTTGAACCTGTCCCTCCAAAATATAGGTATTTTGAGCCTCAATTAGCCCCGAAATAAATAGAAAAATCAAAAATGTGATGCGGTGTTTCATGAAATTTGATGGCTAAAGGTTCTCGTTAATTTAGATGTTTGTCGTGATGCCATTTCCAATTTAATAAATATAACAATCTGAACAATAACATGAATTTCAAACCGTTATGTTCCGTTTTAGGGATAAAAGATAGCCAAAAAAAGAAGACCTTTACCTATTTCAAAAAAAAATCTTTTCAGAATGAATGATAAAACTCCATTTGGTGTTATTTTGATACGATACGACTTTATTTGTTTGATTTTGTTCAACTTTATTCGGTTTTTATCCCACCCGAAAAAATACAATAACCTACTGATTATCAGGCTTATTTTATATAATGATTCAACCTCTTCGTTTTTTTTTCGTTGAATAAATGTTGGTGTATTTTCAACTCTAAGTATAATTATACGCCAAAAAAATGTTTTTTTCGTACCTTTGCAGACGACTTTAATAGGAAAAGTTCAATCCAAAATACGAATATTTCTATTTAGAATCTAAAAAAAATCCATTAATCGAACATGGCGCAAAAGCAAAACAATAGGGGCTTTGGGCGTTTTGTTCTCATCAAATCCTTGGATAGCTTATGACCACTCAATCCGTTTTTGTTCCCGGCAACACCATCGCCGTTGAGTATGAATCTCTCAAAAACTTTACGATTCAGATTTTCCAGAAGATGGGCTGTTCCGATGCCGATGCCTTGCAGGCAGCCGATACGTTGGTCAGTGCTGACCTTCGGGGCGTAGATTCGCATGGTGTGGCTCGTCTATCGGGGTATGTCCGACTTTGGGAAGCTGGACGTATCAATCCTCGTCCCCTCATTCGGGTTGTTCACGAAACGCCCAGCACCGCCACCATTGACGGCGATAAGGGTTTAGGACTGGTTGTCGCCCCAAAAGCCATGGCAATCGCCATGCAAAAAGCCCAGCACGTCGGTACAGGATGGGTCAGCGTCAAGAATTCAAATCATTATGGTATCGCAGGCTATCACGCCATGAAAGCACTCCAAAAAGATATGATTGGAATGTCTATGACCAATGCCAGCCCATTGGTTTCGCCTACGTTTTCGGCGGAACGACTTCTCGGCACCAACCCCATTGCCGTAGCAATTCCGACAGGCAAACAGCCGCCTTTTGTCGCTGATTTTGCGACCACAACCGTTGCCAATGGAAAACTCGAAATCTTGCAACGAAAACAAGAAGATGCGCCCGAAGGATGGGTACAAACACAAAACGGCGAAAAAACGACCGATGCGGGCATCCTCAAAAAAGGGGGCGCATTATTGCCGTTGGGGGGTGATAGAACGCACGGAAGCCACAAAGGATACTGTTTAGGCTCGATTGTCGATATTTTTTCCGCAGTCCTTTCGGGCGCAGGATACGGACCTTGGGCACCGCCTTTTGTTAGTTTTTTGCCGTTGCCAGAAGACCCTGTCGGTGAGGGACTTGGACACTTTTTGGGCGCCATGCGCGTCGATGCCTTCCGACCCAAAGAAGACTTCAAAAAACACATGGATAATTGGATTGAGCGTTTCCGAAATTCAAAGCCCGCCGATGGCTACGAAAAAGTATTCATACCCGGCGACCCCGAACGAGAAACCCAAGCCCAACGCCTTCAGGATGGCATCCCATTATTAATGCCTGTGGTCGATGATTTGAAAATACTTAGTACCAAATTGGACGTAAAATTTGATTTCTAAAGTAAGTAAATCCTATAAGGTGTTTAAAATCTTATAGGATTAGGACTAATTCTCATTATGGTCTGGCAAAAAATCCAAGATTATTTACAATTTCGTTGGCGAACCGTGCATATTCATGGCGTGCATTCTCCGTTTGTTTTTGAGCTTCACCAAGAAGTCATTGCCGATGAACGATATTTCTATTCCTTTGATTATGTGGAAGATATACGAAATCATCTCCGCAAAAATCAGCAACGCATCACGGTAACTGATTTGGGGGCGGGGTCAAAATTTGGCAATCAATCGGCACGAAAAATTAGCCAAATTCTCAAGAGTTCTTCTTCCCCCAAAAAGGGACAATTTCTGTTCCGTTTGGTCAATTTTCTGCGCCCCAAAACCATCCTCGAATTAGGCACAAATCTGGGAATCGGCACACTTTATATGGCAGAAGCCAGCCCCAGCGATACGACAATTTATACCTTTGAAGGCTGCCCAAACATAGCGCAGTTGGCGCAGAAAGTATATGCACATACACACCTGAAAATCAATACGATAGTAGGAAATTTAGACCATACTTTACCCAAAAAATTAGCCAAAATTCCGCTACTGGATTTGGTGTATTTTGATGCCCATCATCGGCTCGAACCCACGATGCGCTATTTTGAAATGTGCCTTCAAAACGTGAACGAAAAATCGGTTTTTGTCTTTGATGATATTTATGCCTCGCCAGAAATGAAACAGGCATGGCACGGCATTAAAAATCATCCCAAAGTCAGGTTAAGTATTGATTTGTTTGAAGTCGGCTTGGTTTTTTTCCGAACCCAGCAACCCAAACAACATTTTTATCTGGAATTTTAATTGAATTTTATAGCTATTTTTTCGCATTGATTTTCAATTCATTAGTTCCAAAATAAGGATTCCAATCCGATTTGGGCGTACTTTAATTTTGATGAAATATTTGGCTTTCTTAATTTTTATCCTTAGCTTTCCACGACTAACATCACTTACTACAATTACATTTACTTCTGTTTTGCTCTACATTTGACTACAAAAAACTATCAATTTTTGATATTAAAAATCAGAAATTGACATTTTTATATTTTATAACTTATTGATTATCAGAGGTTTAATTTGCGGCACAAGATTTGGCATATTCTGATTATCTCCAAGTTCTTTTGGAACGCCAATACGCCAATAACTATATTGTTAAAAAATCTAACATCATGAAAACCATCACATTTACCTGCGAAACGATCACCCCCATGTTCCTCTCCGGAGCAGACGGCAGCACCCCCGAACTTCGACCGCCCTCTATTAAAGGTGCGCTTAGGTTTTGGTGGCGGGCTATGAATGGGCATTTGGATTTGAAGACTTTGAAAGAGAAAGAGGGGGAGATTTTTGGGGATACTGGGAGGAGGAGTGGGGTGATTGTGAGGACTA
>CAZNYR010000103.1:0-1403 GCA_964577275.1 uncultured Cytophagales bacterium
GACCTGCCAAGTCTTAAAGACTTGGCAGGTCTTTAAGACTTGGCAGGTCTAAATCATTTTATCTAAACAATTTCTTATTCAAATATATTAAGTGAGTACCAAAAAGTAATCAAGGAATTATACCAATCCGTACTTTAAATTCGGATAACATGAGGCTGTGCCAAAAGTCATCCAAGTCTGACCATAGGTCTGATGCGGTTGTTTTAGAAAAACAGTTTTGATTTTTATATCCCATTTGATTAAGTAATGATTCAAATTTAGTTTATCGTTTGATTTGAGTATAATTTATTGATTTTCAAATAGTTATATCGTATTAATACTTGATACTCAATACTACTTATGCCGTTATGTTTTTAAATCAAATTGAAGAAGACCTTTTCTATGCCATCGGAGACCGCCTTCAAGACACAGAATTTCAGTCCTTGCCCCATTTACGTCAGTTTCGGCGAGAAACACGGGAAGGATTCCAGAACCTGATTTTGTCTTGTTCAAAGTACGAATCCGAGTTAATGGTCAAGGTACATTTGGGAAGCCGATTGAATATGGTCGAGGATTGGGTGCAACAATTTTTGCGTACCTCCCTGAATTATCGCCCTAATTCCAATACAATTATTACGGATTTTGGCAAATTATACGACCAAAAGTACTTCTGTTATCGAGTTGCTACTGGTGCGGATATACAAAAAACCACACAAGATTTGACAAACCGAATGCAGGCGGATGGCTGTCGCTTTTTGGTCAAAATCTCGCGCGTCCGCAAAGTTAATCGCCTACTAAATGCTTGTCCGTCAGAGAAATGCGACTATTATATTCACAATCACGTACATCGTTGTTTTAAGGCATTGACCGTAGCACGGATTTGTCATCATCCACACTTTTTGGGGTTGGTCGAAACGTATTATGCTTTTTTATTGCGTTCTCATGTTTCCGAACAGGTCTTGTATGATTATGACAAATTGGTCAGTTTTTTACTGCATTTTTCTTTCAATTAATCGAATTTAGGAAACGAAAATCTTGTTAATCCACAAGAAAAAGCGTTAAAAAAAGGACTTCGGATTAAAATTTGTTTATATTTAAAGGTATTTTCCTACGATAAATTTGAACGTTTGGGACGTAATTTTGATTCTTTTGATAGTTCAAAAATCATACGTCAAACAAACATAAATTAGGAATAAATTTATATATCTCTTTTAATTATAAACTAAACTAATTACCAGCTTTGCGGTACTTTTGGCTCACATTTATCGGTTGTTTTTGGATGCTGTCGGTTTCGGCACAACATATGCACCTGACTCGGTATCGGATGATAGATGGTTTGCCTGATGAACTGACAAAGGACGTAATTCAGGATGAACTCGGATTTGTTTGGGTAGCCACTGACCAAGGGCTGGTGCGGCTGGACG
>CAZNYR010000103.1:1413-14039 GCA_964577275.1 uncultured Cytophagales bacterium
CCGCCATAACTTACACGCAACACTTGCCCAGTCCGTATGTGAAGGCATTTCATAAGCGCAAAAATGGGCAACTTTTGGCGGTTACGGATGTGGGAATTGTCGAAATTTTTTCCGAACCGGATACCGCTTACTTCAAAACGCTTTTGGAAGGAGCAAAAAGCGAGCAACCCCAAAAAGTGTTTTATCCCAAAAGCATTTATGAAGATAAACAACAAAATTTGTGGATTAGTGAAGCACAATCCATCGTTCGTTACTCAAAAACGGGCGCACTAAAACGCTATTTTTTGCCCGAAAAAACCAAAACCGAAAGTTTTATTCGGTCGTATGCCGTAGCACAACAACAGGATGGCACGATTTGGGCGGCTTCGTTTTCGGGGAATTTATTTTATTTGGATGCCACCCAAAATTTTCGGGAAATTGACCTTAAAAATACCCCAATTTCTAATATTGCGGATATGTTGTTTGTATCTGATAATCAGTTGTTTATTGCTTCTCATCAAGGACTTTATGTCGTTCAAATTCATGCCGATAAAACCGTTTCTGATATTCAACTTCTGCCTCATTTACCTCAATCTCTTTCAGATATTACGCTCCGAAACGACAAACTATATTTGATTTCGTGGGAAGATAAATTGCATGAATACGACCTCAAAACGCAAAAAATTCATGTATTTGAGGATTTTCCGAATGGCATTCGTTCCAATCGAATTTATAGTGCCAAAGCGGACGAATATTGGGTCAGCACCGATGAGGGCGTAATTTTGATGCAAAAGACTTGTTTTGATAATTTTCCGTTGAATGACAACCTGTATTATTTGCAATCCATTACACAATCGCCTGATAATCGGCTCTTTATGTCTGACGAAGTGGGTGTTTACGAGGTCATGTTACGGCATGGACAAAAAATATCTCGACAAATCCAAAATCGTGAAGCCGATAAAACAGGCATGATTCTGGACTTAATCGCTGACCAAAATACACTCTGGGCAAGCTCTGCCAAAGGGATGGTTTTTCGGATGTCGCACGAAGGACAAATCCAAGCACGCTATGACGTTCAGGGCAATGGAAACGCCGTTTTTTCGATTGAAAAAGACGAAAATCAAAACATTTGGGCGTGTCTGGATTTGAAGCAAGGCATGGCAAAAATTACGCCCGAAGGCGCACTCAAATATTATCAAAATGCACAGGGATTATCCACCGAAATCGAGGTGGTGCGCCGAAGTCCGAACGGATTACTTTGGTGTGCGGGACGTGGAAAAAGTTCTTATTTATATATCTATGATGCTGAAAATGACCGATTTAAAAACATTAGTCCCAAAATTAATTTTGCGATAAAAGGCAATTTTTATGTCAATGATATGGCATTTGATGCCCAAAATGTGATTTGGCTCGGCACATCGGCTGGCTTGCTAAAATATGACGGCAAAACGCTCCAAAAAATTAGCTTGGGCTATAAAAATGCTGATGCTTCGGAAGTACGAGCGGTTTTGGTACATACTGACGGAAGTGTCTGGTTAGGAGGTACTTATGGTATCATTCGGTTTCAAGAATCTTCCAAAGAGGCGGTTTTATTTGATGAAAATGCAGGCTTGCCTGCCAAATCGACCACGTTCCGAAGTTTATTTTTGGATACCCAAAATCGGCTGTGGGCTGGTACTTCCAAAGGCGGCGTTTTTTCGCAAATGCGGATGAGCAACCTCACCCAGACCAAATCGCCTTTATTTACCAAACTGAAAATCAATGGCAAAGCAGTTGATTTGAAAGCCGAAACCGTAGAAACTTTTCCGGGCAATTCGTATTTTGAGGCGGATTTTATTGCCTTATCTTATCCGGGCAATCACCTGCAATATCAGGTGCGCTTGGTCAATATTAATGCCCCCGACAGCACCCATGACGGCTGGCAATCTATCAGCAAAAAATCAGATATTTATATTCCCCAACTGACCAAAGGAAGCTATCTTTTTGAAACGCGTGCCAAAATGTCAGGCGGTTATTTGTGGAGTCAGCCCATTGCCTTTCGGTTTCACATTCAGACAGTTTGGTACAAAACGTGGCAAGCCATGACCTTATTTGTGGTCATTGCGGGATTGCTTTTGTGGATTGGAATTCGGCTCAATACGCTCCGATTGGTACATGAACGAAATCGTTTGGAGAAAATCGTACAGCAACGCACCTCCGAGATTCGGGAAAAAAATACCGAACTCGAAAAGCAAAAAGAAGAGATTATCCTTAAAAATGAGCAACTTAAACTCCGACAAGCCGAAATCGAAGCTCAAAACGAAAGTATTATCGAACAGCGCGATGAACTCTCGAAAGCCTACGGAAATATTCAACTTTTGAGCGAAATTGGACAGGCGATTACCTCGACTTTTGATTTCGATACCATCAACCGAACCATTTATGATTATGTAAATTCACTTATGGATGCGCCTCGTTTCGGTATCGGATTTTATGACCAAGCCAAACAACTGATTGAGTTTCGGGGATTAATCGAAAAAGGACAAACCCTGCCCAATTATTACGATAAAATGACCGAAAAAGACCGCCTCTCGGTGTGGTGCATTACCCACAAAAAACCCGTGATTATCAATGATTTAGAACTGGAAACGCAAAATTATTTGGAAGTAGAAACCTTTGCCAAAGCGGGACATACGCCTGCCTCGATTATTTATTTACCGTTGATTAATGAGCAAAAAATCGTAGGCGTAATTACGGTGCATAGTTTTCAGCAAAATGCCTATACCGAAAAAGAGGTCAATCTTCTAAAAACATTAGCCTCATATATTGCGATTGCCATTGATAATGCAGGTGCTTATGAGGAAATTCACAAAAAAAACGAAGACATTACATCCAGTATTCGATATGCTAAAACAATTCAGCAAGCAATTTTAGTAAGTCCCGATACGCTCCCAAAAAATATTATTAAGGATTATTTTGTCTTGTATCGCCCCAAAGATATTGTGTCTGGCGATTATTATTGGTTTGCACAATTACACAAATATTCCTTGATGATGGCAACCGTAGATTGTACGGGGCATGGCGTGCCTGGTGCCTTTATGTCCATGATTGGCAATACGTTACTCAATGAAATTGTCAAGGAAAAAGGCACAGACGACCCCGCCAGAGTTTTAGAATATTTGCATTATAGTGTCCGACAAGCACTGCATCAGGATGAGGGCGTGAATGATGACGGCATGGATGTTTGTATTTGCCGAATTGATAAATCAAATGAAGCTATAAAAATCGCATTTGCTGGCGCAAAACGACCACTTTTCTATTATAAATCCGAAAAAAGTACATTGTGCGAAATTAAAGGAACAATCAAATCTATTGGCGGTGCGTATCGCAAACGTGAAGCCAAACATTTCGTTACTGAATACATCAATCTGGAGGAAAATGATGTCATTTATTTGACTTCGGATGGCTTAATTGACCAAAATAATCCCGAATTACGCAAATTTGGGTCGATTACCTTCAAGAAAAAACTTGCGGAAATTGGGCATTTAGCACTCGGAACACAACGGCTCATGCTCGAAGAGGCACTTGACCAGCATCAAGGCGGTGCAGAGCAACGAGATGACATCACGATTATCGGTGTAAAAATCTGATTATCAGCCCCATATCTTGAATCCAATCACCAAAATATCATCAATTTGTTCATAACCATTCATCCATTCGTTAATGGTCTGGTCGAGGATGCGTTCCTGTTCTGGCATCGGTTTTTGATGAATTTCGAGCAATAAATTCCGAAAACGTTTGGACATAAATTTTTTGCCCTTCGGACCCCCGAACTGGTCTTGGTAGCCATCCGAATAAATATAAAAGGTGTGTTCGGCATGATTATTAATTGAAAATGAGTGCTTTGTGAAAATACGTTCGCCCTCTTTTTCAGAGCCACCGATGGGCATCGTATCGCCTTTTATTTTTTGCATTTCGCCATTTCGGATATAGATTAGCGGATTTTTTGCGCCCGCAAATTCCAAGACAAGATTTTCCAAATCCACGCTACACAAAGCGATGTCCATGCCATCACGAATTTGGTTTTGCTCTTGTTTCAAGGATTTGACCACGCCCAAATGCAGTTCTTGTAAGATTTTTTCGGGTTCGGTAATTTTTCGGGCAGATACGATTTCGTTCAGTAAGTCATTGCCTATCAAGGACATAAAGGCACCAGGCACGCCATGCCCCGTACAATCAGCAGCCGTAAAGATGGCTTTATTGTCAATTTGTTCAAACCAATAAAAATCGCCCGAAACAATATCGCGGGGCTTGTATAACACAAAGGATTCAGGAAAGGTCTTTTGGATGCTCACCAAAGTCGGGAGCATCGCCGTTTGGATGCGCTCGGCATACTGTACACTGCTTCGGATGTCTCCGTAGGCTTTGTTAAGTGCTGAATTTGTGGAGTTTAGCTTATCATTTGTGCGTGCCAAAGTATCTCGTTGTGCAATGATTTCCTCTTGTTGTTGTTGCATTTCTTCGTTTTGGGTTTCGATTTCATTTTTTCGTGCCTCCAGTTCGTAGCTCTGACGCTGAATCTGTCGGTTTTTGTCCTTGAGTTTTCGATAAGCCCATAACATGACAAACATAATCAAGCCCGCCAACACAATAATTCCTATCAAAAATTGCTTTTTGGCTTCCTGCTCGGCGATGGTTTTATTTTGTAATTCTTGTTCTCTTTCCAGAAATTTTTGGCGTTGATTGAGCTCGGCAATTTCCCGATTTTTGCGTTGTTTTTCGAGTTCTTTTTGTTTGAGAGCCAGCGCATCTTGGGCTTGTCGTTTTTCGAGTTCGGCAATGGCACGGTTTTTTCGGTCTGCGTCCAGCTGTCGTTTTGCCAGTTCTAATGCGAGTCGAGTTTGCTCATTTTCAGACTTTTGGCGTTCTTGATTGGCTCGGATGCGCGCCTCTCGTTCTTTCAATAATTCAAATTCTTGTTTTTGTTTTTCGGCTTCCATCTCGATGCGCTGATATTCCAAATCCTTGACCTCTTGGTCAGCCAAAATCAAGGCAGTCTTTTTGGCAGTTTCTTCAATATCTGCTTGCAAATCCAATAATTCTCGTTGTTGCAGCCGCTCCTCGACCAGCAAGGAATCCCGCAACGCCAAATACAGCCGCGAATATTCCATCGCCGTTTTGTAATCCTCAAGCCCTGTGGCAATATCCGAAGCCGTTTTGTAGCTATCCCGAAGTGCAATTTTGTGATTGGCTTTTTGGGCAATTTCTAAGGCTTTTTCGTTATAAACTCTGGCATTGTGATAATCCCCCAAATAAAAATAAATCGCCGAAACAAGGTCGTGAATCTGGGATAATTGCACGGGGTCTTTTTTTTGTTTGACCAATTCCAATGCCTTGAGCATATAAATCAATGATTTATCATAATTTCCCGTATTCTGATGCACCACGCCCATATTGACCAGCGTAGCCACTTCATCATAATCTTTGAGGCGATATTTTCGGAAAATACCCAGACTTTGCTCAAAATAAAGCAATGCCGTATCGTAGCGTTTTAGGTGTTGATGATAATAACCTAAGTTATTGAATGTCAAGGCTAAACCCGCTGTATCCTTTTGGGTGCTATACAAACGTAACAATTCGGATTCTTGTTGGATGGCTGCGCCGTAATCCTCCAGATTTTCATGGCAATTTACCATCTTACGGATAATGCGTAGAATGGCGGTGGTGTCTTTTTCGGCTCGATATTCGCCCAGAATCTCATCATAAAGTTCGAGGGCTTCGGTATAGCTCTCCGCTTTGGCAAATTGGGCTTGCGTATCGCCGATGTATTCAGGCAAAAGCAAATACAATTCGGGACTTTTTTGGGTTAATAATTGTGCCTGCATGAAGTATCCGAGTGCCGTTTTGCTCATATCTGCTCCCAAATAGACCTTACCGATTTCGGTATAAATTCGGGACAATCGAATTTCGTCATTACTTTTTTTGAGAATACTCAATGCCCGCAAATAACAGCGCAAGCCATCCGCCAATTCGTGGAGTTGGCTATGCGCCCGTGCCGAAATCAGCCATGCCTCAGCGCGGATGGTTTCATGAATCTTGGCATTTTCCCTAATTTCGACAGCATAATTAATCGCTTGATGCCAACGCCCTGTTTTTAGGGCTTTTTCGGCTTCATAATAATTCGCATCCTGTGCCACCAAAACGAAATTTATCAACAACAAAATGCAGACAACCAGCATGATACGTATGGTATTGCCGAACCAAATTCCGCTTCTGTTTGGTGTATTTATCATTAGGGTTTTGTAGATTTAGACTTTTTATTATTCGAGTTTTGTAAATCAAAGGTTTATTTGAGTGTTATCAAATTTAATACTAAAATTGATTTTTAGGGAACTTTTCATTTCACAACTCGCAGGCAAGGATTTTTTTAGTGCTGAACTTCCTACGAAATCCTTTTTTTATCTATGTAAGATATTACTTTTTTTATGATTTTTTTTATTTCAAAAAAACGTTTTAAGTCATGATTCAAATTCGGTGTATCGTTTAATACGAATATAATTTATTGATTATCAAATAATTACACCATTTCAATAGCTCTTCTATAAAGATTTATATTTTAGAATCATGGACAAAATCTTGCCTTCTAAAAGACTTCGGAAAAATAAAGAGGGTTGCTTAGTTTTTGTAGATTTAACATTTATCAGCGGATTACGCAAAAAATCCATAGCTTCTCTCGATTTAAAACTGAAGCTATGGAAATTGGTTTTTAGGAAGTTGTTGTTTTTATTTTGCCAAAATCAAAGTCATGAACTGCGTTTTTGCCTAAAAAATACGCCGTTTTCTGAACCATTGGTCATTGACGGACATACTGACCGAAATTTTGAAATAACGTTCCCGAATCAATCCCAAATCGGTTGTGCCTCGCTCGCCGACATTCACCCCAAAATTCAGGCTCGACAAAGTAGGCGAAACAGGCAAGGAAAGTCCCGCCGTGATGCCTATATCTTCGATTTGTTGGGTATTGACAATCGTGGGCGTTTTGAGGCGATAAAATCCTATCTGATAACTGACTCGCTTCAGATAAGACGAAATCGAACGGGCATCAGGCACCCACATCGCCCCGACCCGAATTTCTTGCGTATCGCCTAATGTTTCGGCAGTAACTCCCTCATATTCAGACCATTTCTGTTGTTTGAAGTCAATGCCCAACGCATAATGTCGGGGTTTGCTGATGCTAATTCCGAGATGATACGAGGCTGGGAGGCGCACAAAACTTTTGGTATCAAAAAGCAATGTATCGGTTTTCAGCGGGGCTTCGTCTGCCCTGTCTTTGCGCTGAATTGCCTGAAAACGAGTGATGTTCATGTCGGTTGCCAAATCCGTTGCCGCCCCCAAATTTATGCCCGTACCGTTCTCGAACTCAAAGCGATATGATACGCCCAAGCGATACGAAAAATCCGAAAAATTAATCCGATTTAGGGCTTCTATCGTGTACAGACTTTGTCCGTCATTTAGGCTGGATTCCGAAGAATTTTGCACCGAACCAAAGTTATAATTGGCTTGCATCCCAACCGAAAAGCCCTTGAAAGGCGCATAAGCTATCGAGCCGTAAGCCTGCGTAATCCCACCCGTTCCCGTGTAGTTGTATTCGACAAACGTAGCAGATTGTGGCAATAACGTTTGTGTTTTATCTTCATAATTCACAATGCTATACGGCTGAAAACCAGCTCCAAGCGTGATTTTTTTGGCTATCGGAAAGGCAAAAGCCAAATAATTCAGGTTTCCGCCCCGATAGTTTTGAGAACTTTCGGCAGTTGCCAAATTGCGCTGTTCATACGAAACGGCAATATCAAAAATCGTTAATTTGTTATAGATTAATAAGGCAGGGTTCGCAAAATTGATGTGTGCGGGCGTTCCCAGACTTACTCCTATTCCACCCATATTCTTCTGATAAACAGAATATTGAGGATTCAAATCGCCTAATCCAATTCGTGAATACGGCAAATTATTGGTTTGTGCCGAAAGTTGTAAAATCGACCAGAAAACGAAACAAAAACCATATATTTTTTTATAATTCATACCATCATAAATATTTAGTATCGTTTTATTAAAAATAATAGAACTATTTGATAATCAGTAAATTAATTTCAGATTAACCTAAAAACTACGTTGAAAATATCGTTGATGAACCTGTTTTTTTTTCGTTGATATGGTAACATAGAATTTGGTTCAAGCCCATCAACACCAGTTTTGAATTTGCAAATATGGAGGCTTTTATTCGTTTCTCAAAAAAATTGGCATCGCCGCCACAAATCGTGAGCCGAAAATCGTCATATTTTTGCCGATAATGTGTCAGAAAATAATCAATTTCGCCTAACATTCCGTGAATGACTCCGCTCAAAATGGACATTTCGGTACTTTGTCCGACCAGCGAAATTGGTTTGTCAAAATCCTGAATTTCAGGAAGTTTGCCCGTAAAATGTGCCAATGCCCGAAATCGCATTCGTAGTCCCATCGAGATAGCTCCGCCCCAATAATTTCCTGATTTATCAATAAAATCATAGGTCAGGCAAGTTCCCGCATCCAGCACCAAATGATTTTCGTTGGGCGCAGAAAAATACGCTCCGATTGCCGCCGCAATACGGTCAGTACCAAGAGTTTGCGGTGTTTCGTACCGATTTTGGATGGGCAAAGGCGTTTGATGATTCAAAAAAATAATCGGACATTTATCGGATAACGCACGCAAATAGCGGTCGGTAATGCCGCGCACATCCGAAACCAAAATATAGTTTGCTCCGCATTCGGACAAAAATAAGGGGAGATTTTCGGGACAGATGCGCTCTTCTTTGAGAAACGTTTGGTCATCAAAAAAGCCTGCCTTAATCAGCGTATTGCCTACATCGAGGATTAAATTCATGGTTTTCTGGGTTTATTGACACGCTTTTATGGATGCAATTTAGTAGAAAAACGTTGCGTAAATGACATTGAAATTATGTCATTATTTTCAAAATAATGCGTATTATTGTGTTGGGGATTTTGAGAAAAAATAATGGTCAGCTGAAATTGCCTTTGCAGGGTGTGGTTTTAATTGGGTATTGAAAATTTCAGAATTATGGACAAAATCGGAAAATATAAAGATGAAATTATAGAAGCGCTTAACAATATTGCTCGGCTCGCTAATACTAAAAACAAAGCGGGTAGGTTTGACATCAATAAAGATGCGGAAGAATTTTATCGTGGCTTGCTTTTGTTGTTTTATGGTTGGGAATTAGAAAATGCCAACACTGAAAAAGACCCCAATTATGTAGGGGTTGATTTGTTATGCTCAACCAATAAAATTGCCGTTCAAGTTACTTCTGAAAACGATTCTGAAAAAGTACACAAATCTATCAAGGGCTTTCAGGATAGAGCACTAAAAGAAGGTTATACTGAACTATATATTTTGATGTTCAAAGGCAAACAAGATTTCCCAAGAGCCGATTTCGCCAAAACTGTTGACGGTAAATTTGATTTTGATAAAAATAAACATATCATTGACCATTCAGACCTTTGTGCAAAGCTAAAAGATGCTGAATTTGATTATGTAGAAACCATTTGGAAGTATTTAGAAAAATGGGGATGCTTGGCTTACAGTAATCTTGATAGCAGTATAGATGATTTAGGAATTATTGGGGAAATTTTTGATCATATCCAACAAAACAAACCTAAAAAACTATCAACAGATGAAACTATAAAATCTTCTGCAAGCATTAATTTGATTCCAAAAATTGAATTAAACTTTCCTAAAGAACAACAGGAAGAAATTAGCCGTTTAATTAGAAAAGTTTGGGATAAAAAGGAAGTAGTAAAATCTTTTTTAGAGAAACAAATCGAAGAAGATGAGATTAGCATAAATGAGCTGACAATAACTATTCAAGATGACTACTGTAAGAAAAAAGGAAGCAAAAACAGCGATGCAAGAATAGAAGACATTGATATTATTCGTAATCTTGCAAAAGAATACTTGCCCGAAACTAAGAGGGAAAATATTGGATATGCGGCTAATGCAGAAGCTCTTGTTTTCTATTTTTTTGAATTTTGCTTTATTGGGAAAAAGGCAAAAGATAATCAACAAAAAACGCTATTTGACTGATGTTTATACCAACAAAACACGAGAATTTGCACAAAAGCACTATCGTATTGGGTGCAGACATTATAAAATCTTTGAAAAAAAAACAATATAATGTGGAGGACTTGTTTCAAGAGCTAAAAAAGGTTTTTGAAAAGGATATATCTTTGACTCAATATTACAACACACTTACGTTTTTGTGGCTTACAGATGTCATAGAATTAGATGATTTTAATATTAAACTTTGCAAATAAATGTTTTTAAAAAGACTGTATAGTGAACCTTCGGGACTATTTCGTTCAGGAAAACCTGAACACCCGCACATTATTGTCTTTAAAGAAGGATTTAATTTTATTTTTGGCAAGAAAGATAATGCAAGCGATAGTAAGGATTCTTTAAATGGTTTAGGAAAATCTACCGTATGCGATTTGATAGATTTTTGCCTTTTAGCTGACTTTAATTCCAGAAACTCTCGTTTTTTTAAAGAAAAACAAAGATTAGAAAGTTACACTATTGTATTAGAATTTGAAGTAAATGATAAAACATATCTCATTAAGCGAAGTGCTGAAAAGCACTTATTAGTAACGTTGGGAGTTATTGGCGAAGAAGTTGAATCAGATATTAAAGATGCTAAGAGCAAACTTTTGAATATTATTTTTGATAATCCAAGTTATTCAGGAAAATTAAAAGAACTTAGTTATCGAACTTTGATGAATTTTTTTATGAAAATTCACAAGAAAAAAAATGCAAAAAGTGAATTTTCAGACCCTATTAATTTTCTCACGGCAAACAATGCTCTTTACGAACTTTTGCCTTATCATTTCTTCTTATTAGGTTTTGATAATAGCGTGCTTTGTGAAAATCTAAGCATTCAAAAAGATGTAAAAGAGAGGGAAAAAGCAATTAGACAAGTTAAGAAATTAGTTGAAGAAAACTACCAATTAAATATTAAGCAAGTTGATAATCAGTTGAGTAAACTAAGAAACGAAGCTAAAAAAATCAAAGTGGCTGTTGATGCTTTCAAATTAGCAGAGCAGCACAAAGATATTGAAAGCAAACTTAATGAGTTTACAGGAAGGATAAAATTTCTTTCCGAGCAAAATTTTTGGCTTGATAAGAAGGTGAAATCATACAAAGAGAGTTACGAATTAAAAGATACTATTTCTGATGCTAAAATCAGAAGTATTGAAAAATTGTACTCAGAACTTAATGATATGTTTCAACAAAGAATCAGCAAATCATTAAAAGAAGCAGTTGATTTTCGTAAAAAAATTGCACAATCCCGAGAGGAGTTTTTGAAAGAAGAAATCCAAGAGTTAGAAACTACTATCAGAAGTCAAGAAAAAGAAATCCAAGAACTTGATAATGAAAGGCAAAAGCTATTTGGCTTCTTGAAATCAAAGGAGGCTTTTAAGGACTTAACAGAGGCATTTTACTTTTTGGGTGAAAAAGAGAAAGAAATATCAGATTTAGAAGGCAAAGTAAAAGTTTATAATGATTTGCAAAAGCAAAAGACAGAATCTGATGCAAAAGATATTAAGTTAAAAAAGCAAGCTGTTGAATTAATTGAAACACTAAAAAGCGATATAGATGCTTTTGAAGCATTATTTTCGGGTGTATATCGTGCTATTTATCCTGAAAGTGAAGAATCAGGCTTTTCAATACGAGCCGATTACGAGGGGAAAAACAAAGTTGATATTAGTATTTCTTTTGATAAAGACGAGTCAAAAGGTTGGAATAAAGGACGAACATTGGTCTATGATATAGCCGTTATGTTGAATACTATCCAAAAAAATATCAATGCACCAAAGTTCCTAATACACGATGGAATTTTTGATGGAATGGATAAGGCACATTTTGTAGCACTCTATCACTACATACAAGGTTTACAAAAGCAAGGTAAAAGGTTTCAATATATTGTTACAATGATTGAAGAGGGACAGTTATCTGAAAATTTTGGTAAAACTGATGAATTGACACCTGAAAAAATTGCAGCACAAGCCATCGTAGTTTTAAGTAAACAAAATCCTTTGTGGTGCGAGTAACCTTAGCAAATCGACATTTAAACGATTGGGAAAGAGAGGCAGTTTTTAGCACGTAAAAATGTATTTTCAAACGAGTTTGAAAGATTTGATTTGTCAAATGAGTGGTTTAGAGTTTCCGCCCTCACGATTTGCAAAACATTATTGAAAGCAATAGAAGAGTTACACAAGGTTTTATTGCAGAACTTCAAAACTTTTGGCAAGAAGACGCAGGACACGCCAAACGTACAGAAGAGCAAAAGCATTTTGTTTGTGAAATTGATTTGCAAAAAGCCTTTGATGATTTTATAATCTGAACTTGATTAACAGAGAAACAGGTGAGGTATTTGAAAACGTCTATTCTATTGCAGTTTGGATACCTGAAGAAATGAAGAGTATAATAAGACTTGGCAAACCCTTAAATTAAGCTAAAAACATGATACGGAGTTTGCTGAATACCGCATCTGATTCCATTTCTTATAAACAAGAACGACTTACGATTTTTATTTTCTCGTAAGTCGCTGATTTTCAATACTTTA
>CAZNYR010000104.1:0-4866 GCA_964577275.1 uncultured Cytophagales bacterium
AAACTTTAAACCTGCCAAGTTCAAACCTGCCAAGTTTTCAAAACTTGGCAGGTTTCTGAAATATAAAAACTTAGCAAAGTTGATGTTTGATAATTATGCCCAAAAAATTCGGCACAAAACCGCCAATTTAAGATTATTTCTTGAAAATAAAATATACTGCCAAAATTAAAAATAGAAATCCGATAGCATGGTTAATTTTGAAGGTTTCGGTTTTAAAAAATAAGACCGAAAACAGCGTAAAAACCGTAAGCGTAATCACTTCCTGAATGACTTTGAGTTGCCACAAATTGAAAGGACCTCCGTATTCTTGGAAACCGATTCGATTGGCGGGAACTTGGAAAATATATTCAAACAAAGCAATGCCCCAACTGATAAAAATAATACTTATCATGCTTAGGCTCTGTAACTTATCCATATCCTTAAATTTTAAATGCCCATACCACGCCAAGGTCATAAAAGTATTGGAAACCAGCAACAATAAAATGGTGAATACTGCTTTTGACATCATCAAAATAGGTTATGATTTTTTAGGAAAACTACCCACAAATGTAAGTTTTGTGCCTTACAAAATAAGCAAATTTTATGATTTTAAAACCAGTTTTTGAAATCGGGACATTTCTGTTTCCAAAAAAATTTGATTTCTAAAAATTACTATAGTAATCTGATTTTCAGATAGATAAAAGTACCGATTCATTCAAAGCCTCGTCCTTCTAAATGCCAAAAAGCAAATCGGAGCGCATTCCTTGTGTTTGTGAAGTATCCTTGTAGAATTTTTAAAAACAGGATTTTTAAAATATTTCGAGTAATTTTTTAACGACTTCCAAACAAAATGAAAATGAATCAAATGTACTTTCGGAATGGGTTATGGCTTCTAATGCTTTGGCTTATTCCCCTGACAATCAGTGCCTCCATCGGCACAGTGGGCTTGGTGGGCGATGCAACTTCCGCAAATTGGGACCCCGCCCAAGCCATTCCCATGACCCAAGACCCAAATCACGCTCACGTCTGGATTATTAAAAACGTTCCTCTAACCGATGGCAATATCAAATTTGTTGCCGATAATTCGTGGGCAACAAGCTGGGGCGGCGGCAATTTCCCGTCGGGTTCTGGTGGCGGAAATATTGCCGTTTCGGCAGGAACTTACACCATCGCCCTGAACACCACCACAGGCGAATATAATTTTGAACTCGCTTCGGTCGAATTGATTGGCGAATTTGACAACTGGGCAGGAACAGCCATGACCAAAGACCCAAATAATCCTTTTTTATGGAAATTAACAAACATAACGATTAGTGCCGGACAAAACGAATTTAAGTTCCGAAAAGCAGGCGACTGGGGCGTAAGTTGGGGGCAAGGAAACAACGCTTTCCCGAACGGAACGATAAGTTTTGGTGGTGGAAACATGACTTCCTTACTTGCAGGAAAATTCGATATTACATTCCATCAAGCCACAGGAGAATACAAATTTGCAGGCATTGCCGACCCGAACGCTTCGCCTTATGGTGTAATTAGTTTGGTGGGTAATTTTAATGCGTTTAATCCGACTTCGGGACAAATCAATTTACAAAATGATGCCTTAAATTCAGACCTCTGGAAGGCACAAAACGTTGATTTGACGGGCGCAAGCATCAAATTTATTGCCGATAACGACTGGAACAACGATGATTGGGGCGGAACGGAATTTCCCTTCGGAACTTCGCAAAAAGAAAGCGCAAATAATATCCCGATTCAGGCAGGCAAATATAATATTACATTTAATGCGTTTGACGGTGCGTATGAATTTGTGAGCGCAGGAATTTATAAAAGCATTGGCATTATCGGAAGTGCTACGCCAAACGGTTGGAACGCTTCAACGCCCATGAAACGAGACCCCAATCATGCCGCCATCTGGAAAATAAAAGTTCAATTAACGGCGGGAGAAGCTAAATTTCGGGCAAATAATACATGGGATGAAAACTGGGGAAATACTACTTTTCCGATAGGAACAGCCACAAAAAACGGCGATAATATTCCTGTTTCAGCAGGATTTTATGAAGTTACATTTAATTCATTAACAGGCGATTACAATTTTAATTTGATTACGCCAACCGCTTACAATGCCGTCAAATTGGGGGGAACTTTTGACAGTTGGGCGGGAACAGCCATGACCAAAGACCCAAATAATTCCAATCTTTGGAAATTGGAAAACGTAACCTTAGGCAATCACAATCCGCCAGCCGAAGGCGTGAAATTTATCAAAAATGATGGCGCAGATACGTATTACGGCGCAAAGGATTTTCCGAAAGGAAAACTGGATGGAAATGATAATTTAGGAACAATCGCAGGAACTTATGACGTAGTATTTAATTCATTTACAGATGAATACGAATTTATTGATAAAAATCCATTTTTGACCGTAGGCATGATTGGTTCGGCTACAAAATTGCAAAATTGGACGGATATTGTCCCGATGAAAGTCAGTGCAGAGAATGTTCATCAATGGCATTTAATTACATTTCTGACCATCGGCGATGTCAAATTTAAATCGCCAAATCCTGAAAAATGGTTTGGCGCAAATACCTTCCCGAACGGCACGGCAAGCACCATCAATGGCACGAATATTTCGGTTTCTAAGGCAGGATATTACGAAGTTTCTTTCAATTCTTTGACCGGAAAATTTGCCTTTAAACCTTTGTATCCGACTGAATATCAGACGATGGGACTTTCAGGCAAATTCAATAATTGGGCATTTACTGCCATGACCAAAGACCCCAAAGACCCGCATCAATGGAAAGCCCAAGACATCGCACTGACAGCAGGAAATACTACAAATGATGGATTTAAATTCAGACCTTCGGGCAGTTCGTGGGATACGAATTGGGGCGGAAATCATTTCCCCAAAGGCACAGCGGTTTTCAACGGAAACAATATTTATAGCCCTGCCAGCACGTATCATATTTATTTTAATGACGTAACCAAAGAATATGAGGCAGAATTTATTTTTGACCATACGGGTCCTGTCGTTACTCTAAATCCTACAAAACCAAAGATTGGCGACCCAATCAAGGTGATTTTTGATGCCAGACAAGGAAATACAGCGTTAAAAAATGCGTCTGAGGTTTATATTCATACAGGCGTAGTTTTAGAACCCAATGGCACAACTTGGAAAAATACGGTCGGAAATTGGGGAAAAAATGACGGCATCGGCAAAATGACCAAAGTAACGGGCGAAACGCACAAATGGGAAATTACTTTGAATCCTTCAGCTCGAAATTATTACAATTTATCGGCAGATGAAACGGTTTTTCGGCTGGCGATGGTTTTCCGAGATGCCAGTGGTGCAACGGTCGCCAAAGAAGCCAATGACCAAGATATTTTTGTTGATATTGATGCTGGAAAGTACATCCTTCTCAAAGAGCCGAAAGAAGATGAAGTTTTCGTACAACCAAACCAAAAAGTAACCCTGTTTGCTACGGCTTCCGAAATGGCTTCGAGTTTTGCTTTGTCGATTCATGGAAATCAAGTCAAGACGGCAACAAATGTCCACGAATTGACTTACGATTACACGCCAAACGGCACGGAATGGATTACGGTTTCTTATCAAGCGATGCTGGGCGGTGAGGTCGTCATGCGCTCCAAATCAATTAAAATCCATGCGGTTTCTGCCAATCAAACGGCTGATTTTCCGAAAGGAATGCGGGCAGGAATCAATTATCATAAAAACGATGACACCAAAGCCACGCTGATTTTACAAGCTCCAAACAAGAAATTTGGCTATGTCGTGGGCGATTTTAATGATTGGAAAATTTCGCCGAATTATCAAATGAAACAAACGCCAAACGGCAAATATTTATGGCTTGAAATCGAGAATTTAGAACCCAAAAAACAGTACGTTTTTCAGTATTGGGTGGATGGAAATTTGAAAATTGCCGACTTCTATACCGACCAAATTGCCGACCCTTGGAACGATAAACATATCAAGGCTGAAACCCACCCGAATTTACCAAAATATGACAAAACCGAACACGGTTTGGCTTCGGTTTTACAGACGGGACAGCAGGAGTATAAATGGGAAGTCAAGAACTTCAAAAAACCAAAAGCCGAAGATGTCATTGCCTATGAATTATTGATTCGAGATTTTGATGAAAAACATGATTATCAGGCAGTTATCAATAAATTAGACTATCTGAAAAGTTTGGGAATTAATGTCCTCGAATTGATGCCCGTCAATGAATTTGAAGGCAATGAAAGTTGGGGTTATAATCCCAGTTTTTACTTTGCACCCGATAAATATTACGGGCATAAAAACGACCTCAAACGCTTGGTTGATGAGTGTCATAAACGAGGAATTGCCGTGGTAATTGATATGGTTTTGAATCATTCGTTTGGGCAATCGCCGATGGTTCGGATGTATTGGAATGAAACCCAAAAACGCCCTGCGGCGGATAATCCGTGGTTCAGAGAAATGCACAATATGGAAAATACCGCAGCGCATTGGGGCTATGATTTTGACCACGAAGCCGACTACACGAAAGCCTTTATTGATTCGGTAAATCATTATTGGATTCAGGAATATCAAGTGGACGGTTTTCGATTTGATTTTACCAAAGGGTTTACCAACGAATTTAAATCTAACGCTACGGATTCTTGGGCGAGCGTCAAAGACGACAGCCGAATCGCTATTTTGAAGCGTATGACAGATAAAATTCGTCAATTTGACCCCAATGCTTACATCATTTTTGAGCATCTGGCAGACAATGACGAAGAAACGATTCTGGCAAATCATGGCATCATGCTTTGGGGAAATATGCACTTTGCCTATAAGGATGCTTTGAATGGTTATGGAGGCGGAAATATCGGCAGAACACACTATGATTCAAGAGGTTG
>CAZNYR010000104.1:4876-13728 GCA_964577275.1 uncultured Cytophagales bacterium
TGGCAAAAAAATACCTTGGTCAGTTATATGGAAAGCCATGATGAAAACCGCATCACAAACGAGGCATTGCATCACGGAAATTCGCAAGGCGGTTATAACATCAAAACCAAAAAAATAGCCTTAGAACGCATGAGCTTGGGAAGTGCATTTTTATATACTGTTCCCGGTCCGAAAATGATTTGGCAATTTGGCGAACTGGGGTACGATTTGCACATCAATGCGTGTTCGGATGGCGTAACCGTTGATAATGGATGTCGGGTGGCAAATAAGCCGATTCCGTGGGGCGCAAATTCGACCCTAAATTATATGCAAGACCCTGAACGCCAGAAACTTCTGAAAGAAACTTCTAAAATTATGAATCTCCGAACTCGGTACGCAAAAGTTTTTTCGGAGGGGCAATTTTCGTGGAATCCTGACGGAAATTTGCGAGATATTCATGTGTCGCATCCTGATTTGAATGTGGTCATCATTGGCAATTTTGGCATGACCGAAGCGGCGATTAATCCCGCTTTTCAGACCGCAGGAAATTGGTTTGACATCATGAGCGAGGAAAACTATAAGGTAGATAACGTAAACGCTTTCATCACATTAAAGGCGGGGCAATATCGAATTTTTACGAGCAAAAAAGTAATACTCGAAGACCCAAAACCCGAAATCCCTGTTGAACCTGTTCCCAAACCCAGCGCACCGCTCACGGATTTAATTCCTGCGAATTTGCCGAATTTTGTTTTTGAGGATGGGCAATTTGTCGAGATTCCTGACCTATGGAAGGACATGAAAATCGAACTTCAAATCATCAGCGGAAAAGCCAAAATCGAAGGAAATCGAATCGTTCCGACAGGGGCGGGAAAAATCAAAATCATGATTTATACCGCAGGAAATTCCGAATATGGCTTCACAGGAATTATTTTTGAATTTGAAGTCGGAAAAGCCAAACCAAAATTAAATGCCGCTAATTTCCATGTGCCGAATTTGGTACAAAATGGCACAAAAATCAATCCTAATTTTGGCGCAAATATTGCCTTTCAAATTACTGGAAATCAGGATTTTGTAACGATTGATACCCACGGAAATCTTGTGCCAACAGGCAAGGGAACAGGAACGGTAACGCTCCAGATTTGGCAAACCGAAACCGATGATTTTACCGCCTCCGACCCGATTGAGATTACGTTTGAAATCACCAAATCAGCGCAAGAAATTGGCTTCGGAAACATCGAAAATATGACGTTTGAGGAAGGCTTGACGTTTGATATTTCGGCAACGGCAACTTCGGGCTTGGATGTAACTTTTGTGGCATTGACCAATAACATCCAAATCAACGGAAATACTGTCAAAGTTTTGAAAGGCGGAACAGCAAAAATTCAGGCTTCCCAAGCGGGAAATACTTTGTTTTTTCCTGCCGAAAACGTAACGCAAAGTTTCCAGATTTTACGCAAAAAACAAACGATTACTTTTGAGCCTCTTTCTGAAATTATATTTGATGGAAAGCATGAAATTACATTAAAAGCTACGGCTTCTTCGGGCTTGCCAATTACATTCAAATTGCAAAATGGCGAAGGAAAAATTGACGGTAATATTCTGAAAATCAACAATTCAGGTCAATTTAAAGTTCAAGCATCGCAATCAGGCGATGAAAGTTATTTGCCAGCTACGCCAGCGTTTCAGTCCTTTACGGTTTCGCCACAAATTATCTTGACAAATGCCAAGTTGAATCCCGAAAATTATTCGATTTCAGTTGATTTTAATTTGTTGGGTATCGCCTCGAACTTGAACGTTCAGCTTTCGGATAAAAACGGAAATTTTAAGAAACAAACGCAGCATTTTGCAAGCATTTCAAAGAGCAAAATTATCCTGACGTTACCCACAAACATTGAGACAGGAGATGGCTATAAAATTCGAGTAACCGGGGCTGATAATTTGATGAGTAATGAGTTGCCGATTTTGATTATGTTGCATCCAAAACCGGCAACTTCGTGGATTCAACAGGAAGGAACAATCGTTTGCGCCAGTACCGAAGCCCAATCATATCAATGGTACGTCAAAAATGATGCAACAGGCGAATTTGAGCCGATTGCAGGAGCAACCGAACGATGCTTGGATTTGGCGACAATTTTCGGACGAACGGAAGGCAAAAATCCGCTCGTAGCTGTACGAGGAATCAATGGCGAGCGCATAGGAAATCTCTCAACTCCAATACGTTACAATGACCTAAGTACCGCAGGTGTGTTGGGAATTGAGTCCGAATTGGCAAGCGCATTGAAAATTTATCCCAACCCCACTTCGGGACAATTTACGTTGGATTTAGATTTGAAAAAATCACAAAACGTAATATTACGATTAAACAATGTATTGGGCAACGAAATCAAAGTAAAAACCTACGAAAATGTACCCGCCAGATTTACCGAATCATGGGATTTAAGTAATTTGGCAAACGGCGTATATTTCCTAAATATTCAAACAGAAAACGGAGAAATGACCACTTACCGAATAATTAAAACTTCATAAATGTTTGGAAATGAGTAGCTTAGAAGCTATCGCATCGGAATCCTGTCTGACTTTGTTGGGCAGGATTTTTTTTGATAGCTTTGTGAAATTATAGTATAACTCACTTAACAATCTGATTTTTATGAAAACATTAAGATTTACGATGCTCATGTTTTGGGCATTATTTGGCATTCGTGTGTCGGCACAAAACGCCACATTTTCCGTTGAATTTACGGCTTTCAAGTACGATGCAAAAGGCGCATATACGCTGATTCACGATGATTTCGGAACGGCTTGGGGCATCGAAAAATATGTTGATTCGATTGCCTATCATCGCAAAATACCGATTGCCTTTGGCGTAATAACAAGTGCTTGTAAATCAACACATTGGGAAAGCGCACGTCAAATGATGCAACACGGACATGAGCTAATTAATCATTCGCATCGACATTATTGCGGACTGCCTGTCGATTGGTGTCCGAGTGAAATTTATACCGAAAAAGATTATCCCATCGAATTTGATACAAGCACTCAAATCATCACAAAAGAAACAGGATTTCGACCTACATTTTATATTTTTCCGTTCGATTTGTACAAAAATGAAATGTTTGAGTATCTTGAAAAAATACAATTTTTAGGTGCGCGTGGCGGAACAAAAAGCAAACTCAATACTTCGGAAACAAACGATTTTTTTCGACTGAATTTTCATGTGTATTTTCCGAATGATTCGGTGAAAACCTTGAATCAATTAGCTCAAAAAGCCATCGACCAAAAGCAATGGGCAATCCGAGCCATGCATGGCGTGGGCGATAATTCATGGGGAGTGGTTTCGGTCAAGGATTATCAAAATCACGTTGATTTTTTGGCACAAAAAGTAAAAGAAAACGAACTTTGGGTAGTAAACCCTTCTGAAATTATCAAGTACCAAATTAATAAATTGAAGTATGAACCACAGCCTAAAATAACTAAAAAAGGCTCTAAAATCATTTTTTTGGATAAAAATGAAACCCAAAAATCTTCAAACGAAGCAATCACACTCAAAATACGTTTTGTTTCTAATCCCAAAAAGGGACTAAACATTGAACAAAACGGAAAAAAAATTTCATTCCGAAAACAAGGCAAAAATATAATTTTGTGTGAGATTTTGCCTTCGGCGGGCGAGCTACAAATTCGGTAAGATTAGGGTTTTAGACTTCCGAAAACATAAATTTCGGAAGTCTAAAATTTCTAAAAATTAGGCACAATACTCCTCGAAAGTACTTGCCAAATGATTCGCAATCATCTCGGCGGTTCGTCCTTCGATGTGGTGTCTTTCGATAAAATGGATTAAGTCGCCATCTTTGAAAAGTGCAATCGAAGGCGATGAAGGTGGATAAGGAGCTGTGTATTCTCGTGCTTTGGCAACGGCTTCCGCATCTACGCCCGCAAAAACAGTGGCTAAATTATCAGGCTTTTTATTGGCTAATTTGACAGCAGCCTTGACAGCGGGGCGCGCACTTCCTGCGGCACAGCCACACACCGAATTGACCACCAATAAGGTCGTTCCTTCTCGTTTGATAAGCGCATCGACTTGGTCGGCGGTCGTCATATCTTCAAAACCCGCAGACACCAAATCGGCTTTCATGGGGTCAGTTAATTCTTTTGGGTACATATTATAATGGTTTTTTGGAATCAAATTTACTTTTACAAAACACTTTTTGTGCGGTTTAGTTTACGTTATTTTTAGCACAAAAAGTACATCTTGAATATCAGTGCTTTGATGCTATAAAAATTATTCCGTTTTTTTCTTTTTCTTAAACGGACTTGACAAAGTAGTAATCATGCCAAACTGTATGTTTGACTGTCCTGTTCCTGCATCCAGAAATACGCCAAATTTGGGATTAAAGTAATATTCCATACCAATTCGTCCGATAATATTTAAGCCTGTAACATTTCCAGCGGACTGAATAATAAGGCTTCGTCTGCCTCTTTGGTCTAAATCCAGACTGGAATTGAGGTCAATTTGTGAATTATTAAATCCGACACCAACCTTGACATACGGAAAAATATGCGAATTAAGTGTGAAATTCTTCTTGACATAGGCATTAAATGACATGATACTTTCCTGTATCGTATAATCGGAAACAAACTCATCGTATTGGTCATTGACATTGCCCGATGTTTTGTAGCTTGAATAGACAAATTCTACGCCCAGCATCAAATCTTTTTTCATTTCGATGGCATATCCACCAAAAACTAACGGTACTTGAATCGAATTTTTGCCTGAATTATCGTCAATTTTGGTGTAACTTTTCAATAATCCTAAACCAAAAGCTACCTGACTGCGTTCGCTTTCCCAAAAACTTACTTGCTCGGTAGTGTCCTCTTTTGCCAAAAATTCCTTGAGAATTGTCGAATCTGGCGTGGTAAAAATATCTTGTGTGCGGTCGGCATAACTGACGGCGTACACGTATTTAAGTGGCATCGTATAAACGGGTCCATCGGTCTGGTCGCCACGTTTATATTTCAGAAATTCAACTCCTACTTCAAGGACTTTTCCATTAATCATTTCACCGGTTTTTTTGACAATGACATCTTGGGCAAAACTTGCTGCGGTCATCAGAAAAAAACATAAAAAAGTATATAAAATTTTCATGTGTAGTCATTTTTAAATGTATGTAATAAATTATACTATATCGAATTATTCGTAACTCAAATTGCTAAATACGCCATTTGAAATCCGAATCGAAGAGGAATCCATCGGATTGAATAAAATCCCTTCAAAAGTTCCTGACATTAATTTTCGGGAATTGCTGTGTCGCCGCACACGCACATTAGAAATGCTATCCAAAGGCGAAATGTGGTACACGGCATACGCACCCGATTTTTTGTTGAACCACGTAATCTCCTGTAAACCACCGAGTTCACTATAAGCAGGTTCGTATCGACCGACATAATTGTCCTCGTTCGCCACATCAATCGTAAAGCTAATTTGTCGTGTATCGGACGTAAAACCGCTTACCGTAATTCTGGTTAATAGTTTTGTGCCTGAAACAGGATCAACAACTTTCTTGACCTCACTGATAAAATAGTTTTCTGCCTCCCAAAATTCGCCATTAATATCAGCTTCTACGTATGGAAGTTCCTCAATTTTAACGGGTTCGATGCTATCTCCGCACGCCGTGAACCCAACAATAAGTGTAATAAAAATAAGTTTTCGTATCATAATTGACTAATTTTTTTGCCAAAATAATGAAAAACAAATATTTCCTACTATCTTTCAACGCACCTTTTTGAATTATTAATCATGAAAAGAATTATACTTCTTGCTTATTTTTTGAGCTTCGGGCTTGTTATTCAGGCACAAAACTGTCATTCAGGGTCGGTCATTCGGGTCGGTTTTGGGGCAAATTATTATTTTGGAAATCCCTCAAACGAAATGACGTGGCAGCCCGATAATTTGGGCTATCAGTTGGATGTGATGGCGGGGTATCGTTTCTCGGAAAAAAATAGTGCGCCTGTCGTGATGGGGGTTTTTGGACGCATGGGAATCTTATCGGATAAAATGGTGAATCAACTACTTCGCGAAGGCGGTTTAGGTATCGAAGCCGATGCCAGCACACAAAACGAGTTTTATGAAGTCGAAGTAGGGATGATTTTGCTCAAATTTTTGCGCCTTAGTACAGGGCTGGGCTTTCAGCATTATCGCCTCCCCGAAGGAAGTTTACAAAATTTACAATACCGCAATTCTACTGTCGGAATCCAAATCCATACTCGGTCGTTGAAATGGGAAATTAATGCCACCGCATTACATGATAAAGAACTGACAGACAATATCTTACGATTCTCTGGCGTATTAGGATTTGAATTTTAAAGTTCTAAATTTTACCGAGCCTAAAGGCGAAAAACCTTTAGGTTTGGTTCATGGATACTAAAACGTATTTTGAGCAGCGTTTGTATGATGATTTTTGGAGGTAGTTCCCTGATTTTCATTGTTTTGCAAAACTCTTTTGGCAAATAAGAATCGCTTTTGATAGTAGCTTTTCCAACTTGAAGAGTGAATATCATCAATGACAATTCCTCTTCGGCAGGCATGAATCATCGCTAAGTCATCGCCTTCTTCCGAAACGACCATCGCTGCATGATTGACCCGCCAATAACCGTTTTTGCTTCGATAGCCAAAAAACAACAAATCGCCTTTTTGGGCTTGTTCAAGACTAATCTTTTCGCCTTCGGTAGCTTGTGTTCGTGAAGAAGCCGAAATCGCCACGTCAAAATTTTTCATAATAAAATGCGTAAATCCAGAACAATCAAAGCCTGTTTTGGGCGAAGTGCCTGCGGAACGATAACGCAATCCTAAATAATTTTTGGCAAAATCAACAATTTCATTTCGGAGTGCATCATACTCATTTTCAATGAGTTGGACTGAAAAATCATACAAATAAGGTGGGTGAAAGTCAATACAATCTAAATCCTGGTGGTATGTCGGATTGAGGATGGACGATAAATCTAACGTAAAAGGCGAAAACGTAGAAGTTGGTGAAAAAAAAGCTAACTCCTCTCCTTGACGGAGTTTTTTGAGATTCGTTTTCCATGTTTGCCGAATCTCTTTCGGTGTGTTTTTTTGCGTAATTTGCTTCGTTTTGAGTAGTGTTGTTAAGTTGTTTTGTGGCGAACAACCGCCCAGAGATACCAACAAAGCAAGGATTGCCGTGCCGTTTCGTAGCGTTCGTTTCATTGTGTAAAGTTTAGTTTGTATTTTTTTAAAGTAGTAAGCATTTGCAAGTAAAACAGAAAATACCAAATGACAAAATTATCTTGTGTTGATTTTCGTGGGATTCTACTTTTTTAACAAATTAGGAGTTTTGGCATTACCGACTGAATCCCTCAAAAAAAACAAATCTATGCCGTAATCTTACATCACACGACCTAAAAAAGTAAAAATTACGTTGTATTTTTAAAGGAAAATTCAATCCTCAAACCCAAAAAAATGATGAAAAAAATAATGTGTATCGTGGCGAGTGTGTTGATGTTTGGCATATCATCCTGTTCGTACAAAACTTGCCCTACTTATGCCGATAATGCGCCTGCATCCGAAAAAATAGAGGCACAGACCAAAAATATGTAATTTTTTGTCAAAAGCACTCAAAATCAGGTAGATACAGGCATTTTCCCGTAAGTTCAGAGTCAGATTACTCCCCAAATGGAAGCAGCGTTCACATCAATCGTAATTAGTATCAAAAAAAAGAGAAAAATTTTGAAAATTTGACCCTGATGCGCTTGTTGGACGAGCAGTATTTGAAAATGCCTTCTTTTATGGGGTGTTATGAATATATGACTCGTCTTCATTTATTCCAAATAATTATTCCAAATAATGGGGAGTACCTCAAATTTTGCTCATGCTTAGAGTTTGATTTCGTTTTGATAGAACTTAAAATACCTACTGATTCTTTAAAAAACAACTTTCCACAAATTTTTAAACAACCTCTTAGATAAAGCCGAAATAAACGCAAGTTTTTGAAAATAATCGTATTATTGCGTTTAATATAGATGTTAGGCAACATACAAAAAACCCACCGCACAAACAGCACATTTGGTTTTTGCCGACACACGAGCCAAACGCTGAAAAAACCAAAAGAGCTGTTTTTTGCCAACCTGCCTGCAGCAGGCAGGCACTCGGACAGAAAACGAAACTGAAACAGTAAATTTGAAAATTGAATAAAAGGACAAAAAATATAGATGAAGAACTTTAAAGAAAAGTCAGATAAAATATGGGAAGTGGCAAATCTTCTTAGAGGCGATTACAAAAGAGCCGATTACGGAAAAGTCATTTTGCCATTGACGGTGCTAAGGCGTTTGGACTGTGTTTTAAAAAACACTAAACAAGATGTACTTGACTACTTGCCAAAAGTTGAAAGTTTAAAAGAAAGTGCCAAGGACATTGCTTTGAATAAAAAAGCAGGTTTTAACTTTCACAACCGAAGCCAATTTGACTTTGATAAACTCATTGCCGACCCAAATAATGTAGCGGCTAACCTTAGAAACTTCATCAACGGATTTTCTACAAGTGCCCGAGAAATTATTGAATATTTCAATTTTGACGACCAAATTGACCGAATGGACGACCCAAAGGCGGACATTCTTTTTCGGGTGGTAAAGGCATTTCAGGAAATTGACCTTTCGGAAGATGACCCAATGATTATGGGGTACATTTTTGAAGACCTTATCCGAAAATTCTCGGAACAATCCAACGAAACCGCAGGGGAACACTTTACGCCACGAGAGGTAATACGGCTAATGGTAAATGTGCTTTTCAATGAAGACAGCGAGACTTTGACCAAAGAAGGAATTGTAAAAACAATGTACGACCCTGCTTGCGGAACTGGCGG
>CAZNYR010000105.1:0-13561 GCA_964577275.1 uncultured Cytophagales bacterium
GTGCGGATTCATAGTATTGTCCGTGAATTACGGAACGAAAACATTGATGTCATTAATTATACGGATAATCTCGAATTATATATTACGCGCTCCTTGAGTCCTGCCAAAATTAGCTCCATCAAAATTGACGAAGAAAACGATAGAGCATCTGTCTTTTTGCCACGTGACCAAGTTTCTTTAGCCATCGGACGAGGCGGACAAAATATTCGGCTGGCGGGCAAATTGGTCGATATTGAAATTGATGTTTTCCGCGAAGTAACCGAGATAGAGCAAGACGAAGAAGATGTCGAATTGTCAGAATTTTCTGATATTATCGAAGAATGGATGCTCGAAGAATTTTACAAAATCGGACTCGATACCGCAAAAAGTGTGTTGTCTGTGAGCCGAGATGACCTCATTCGCCGAACGGATTTGGAAGAAGAATCTGTCGATTTTATTATCGAAGTTTTGAATAAAGAATTTGAATAAAAAATCAAATTACGTGCTGAATTTGTGCCACGACCCAGAATCGCGGCACAATTTTTTTAAGTACCGATTTATTGATGCGCTTCTTTTAATAAATCCGTAACCATTTTGACGGGATTAAATGTGATGATAGGCACTTCCAAAAATAGCGTATTCCAGTCCGACATGGCACCGTTCCAAAGTCCCGGCAATTCCTGTGCTTTGAGGTCTTGTCCGTTTTTCGATTTGTAAGCAATAAATCCCGTTTTGGGGTCTCGAAATTGTACTAAATCAAACTTATTGCCTTGATAATCTCGTACCAAACACACCAAATCCACAGGATTAAAATGTGTAGAATTTTCCATCATTTGTTTGGCTTCAGGGTTTTGCATATCAATTTGTGCCGATTCGACAATTTGCAAACCCGTTGTGCCATCGCCATTGATTGTCCAGAAAGGACCACCACCGGGTTCGCCTTCGTTGCGTACCATGCCGCAGGCTCGGATGGGACGATGTAATTTTTGTCGGAAATATGCCACTTTCGAGGCTTCAGATTGCGCTGCAAAATCAGCGGCGGGCAACGTACAAAGTTCAGTTTGATAAAATGTTGCAAGCTCTTCCAGAAGTGTCGCATTTGGGTTTTCATCAAGTTTACGCAAATATTCAAAAATGCGCTCTTGATAAGCCAAAGCAACACCCGCTAAGGCTTTTTTATACTTGTAAGTCGTTGATTTTAAGGAATCTGGAACCACATTATCAATATTTTTGATAAAAATTAAATCGGCATCAATATCATTCAAATTTTCAATCAATGCGCCATGTCCACCGGGTCTGAACAATATACTGCCATCTGCCTCCCGAAAAGGCTGATTTTCTAAATCCACCGCAATCGTATCGGTCGAGGGTTTTTGTTGTGAAAACGTGATGTCAAAATGAACGCCAAATTTAGTTTCATACCGATTTCGTACTTGAGTAATATGTTCCTCAAATTTAATAGAATGTTCGGGTGAAACCGTAAAATGCAAACGCACATTTTTTGCGCCATCTTGGGCATAATTTGCGCCTTCGATGAGATGCTCTTCAACAGGCGTTCTGTTCGTATCATCCTGATAATGATGAAATTGAAGCAGTCCTTTGGGCAATGTGCCATAGTTCAAACCATCCTCATCCAAAAGCGTTTGTAAAATCTGAACGTATTTTTTTTGATGCAATGCGTTTTCTAATGAACTGCCATAGGCGGCTTCCAAATCTTCATAAAACGCAAATTTTTTCAAATTATCAAAAAAATAGTACATCGAATTGGCACTTTGGTCGGCAATAAATTCGGCGTATTGCTCTGCCGTGCCTTTATAGTCGTCCCGAAACGCAAATAAATTCTTAAACATCCGACTTGCAGCCCCCGAAGCAGGCACAAATTTGACGGTTTGCAGGTCGCTGACCGAATTTTCGTAGTGCTGAATGTACGTTTGTACCATTTCGGGTTGGTCAGCTATGATACCAGCTCCCAAAGTGGCAGGCTTGAGAATGGGCATAAATGGAAATCCTGTCCTAAAATTTTCGATTTGCTGTTCGATAATTGCCGTATCCGAACCTCGCTCACGGATTTGGGCTAAATCTTTGTTGGAAAAAGTCATGATGATTCTATTTTTGATGGGTAGTAAAAAGTTAAAAAAACAAACTAATAGAGTGATGACATATTGTCAAAATTTAACATTTAAATGATTCATGCTTTATGCTTACAAATTAGAAAAAAATTGGCGAAAATAAAATTAGAGCAAGGATTCAATCTGAAAAACAAAAATATGTTATCTGGTTTTTATTTTATAAAATATTGATTATCAGATAATTATTTTGTTTTTTGTTTCAAAATCGTGAATCCATACAAAATAGGCGCAAAAAAACTTCGGGTCTGTAATCCGAATAATTTTTGTGTTTTCGGGAAAACGGCATGAAAAGCATAACTCGCCAAAACTTGCGCCCACAAAGTAGCCAGACTTGCTCCGATGATTCCGTAGGTCGGAATCAAAAAATAATTCAATAAAATATTCAAAAAACACCCAGCCGCCACACGATACAGTGCCAAATCGTATAATTTTTCTTGCAATAAATAATAACTACTTGCCACGCCCAAAAACACAAAAATCGAACTCCAGATATGAATTTTCAGTACGCCAGCCGTGCCAACAAATTTGCCGGCAAACAAAAATGCAATCAGTTCATCAGCGATGAGGCTTGTGCCGATGCCCAAAGCGATTGAAAACCAGACCAATACATTAAATAAATATTGAAATTTTTGCTCATAATTTTTTTGCCCAATTTTTTTGGCATTCACAATCGCAGGCATCAAGGAGGCGCAAACCACCGAAGGCACTAAATGCCACACATTACTCAAACGCACCGCATTGGCATACTCGCCGTTTTGCGCCTCGTCCAGCATATTGGTTATCATTACTTGGTCGATTTTCATGTAAATCGAAGCAAAAACGCCCGCCAACACATACATTTTGGATTGATTTAATAAGCTGAAAAACAGAAGGTTATCAAATTTCCAATCCGAAAAACGATAATTTTGTTTTTTGTAAATCAAGACCATAATTACGCTCGGAATCGCAAATTCTACGGCATAAACCATGACAAAAAATTCAATATCTTGCTTGAAATAAATGCCAATAATTTTGAGTCCCGCCGAAATCAAAACCATTGTGAATTGCGAAAGTGCAATGTATTTGGCTTTTATTTTTGCCTGAAAAAAATACTCTAATACATAAAATGAACGAAAAATTAACATTGCTCCCGCCAAAAAAATCAATTCTGCAATGACAGTTGGCTCTTGATTGACAAAAATAAATCCTGCCAAACAAATCATAATGAACAGAAAACCAGTCAGATGAATCACAAAACCTGTTCCGAGAAGTATTTTTTCCTGTTCGGGTTTAATGCCCACCAAATCGCGGGTCAAAATATCTTTTGTTCCCAAACTGATTAATTCGGAAAATAAACCAACAATACTTAAAATGTAGCTAATTTTTCCGAACCGACTTTCGCCCAAATACCGACTTAGCCACACGCCAACGACAAATACAAGTGCCATCCGAATCACTTTTTCAACCAAAAGCCACGAAGTATTTTTGGTGTATTTTCGGAGTGCTTGGGGCGTAAGTTGAATCCCAAACCAACGTAAGATTTGCTCTAATTTCATTAAATTTAAGAAATTGTTAAATTCTAAACAAGTCGTTTTCTTGGCATTTTTTACAAATATTTATCTAAGTAGGTTTTCATTTCTTCGGCAATTTTTTGGGCAGATTTTCGGGCTTCTTGGGCAAAATTTTTGTCTGAACTGGCGTAAATAATACTTCTGGAAGAATTAACCAAAAGTCCACATTTTTTAGTCATTCCGAAGCGAGAAACAGCTTCCAAATCGCCGCCTTGCGCCCCAACTCCTGGAACGAGCAAAAAATGATTTGGAATAATTTTTCGGATGCCTTCCAGTTGTTGGGCTTGGGTTGCGCCCACGACATACATCAACTGATTTTCGTCCGCCCATTCTTGGCTGGTTCGCAATACATTTTCAAATAAAAGTTCATTATTTTCAAGTCTTACCGTCTGAAAATCAGCACTTCCAGCATTTGAAGTCAGTGCCAGTAAAATGGCATATTTTTCGTGATATTTCAAAAAAGGCTTGACCGAATCCTCGCCCATATACGGAGCAACCGTGATGGCATCGAAGTTCATTTCCTCGAAAAAAGCTCGTGCATAAAGTCCCGAAGTATTGCCAATATCGCCTCGTTTGGCATCGGCAATCGTAAAAATATCATCGGGAATATAGTCGAGTGTTTTACGTAAACTTTCCCAACCTTTTGCGCCTAAACTTTCATAAAAAGCAATATTTGGTTTATATGCCACACAGAAATCCGCCGTAGCATCAATAATTCGTTTGTTAAATTCAAAGATGGGGTCATTGGTTTGGCGCAAATCGGAAGGAATACGCCGAATATCTGTATCCAAACCGACACACAAATACGATGATTTTCGTAGGATATTTTGAAAAAGTATAGCGTTATTCATTTGATTATGAGTTTGTTATAAGATTTTAAAGATGAGATAAAAATTATAATTATGTTCTGATTTTAAGTATTTTCTGATGATTTTTAAGAGGCAGAAATAGGAAAAATAAAATGGAGATGCTTTGATAAGTTGATGTAAAACTATTTCTTTTCATAACTAATTTAATCGTTAAAATGTAATGAATTTTCAAATTTATTACTTGTAGTTATAATTGTAATCGGACGATAGATTATCATTCGGAACATCGAATCATGGAAAAGTTTTCGCTACATTTCAGGTGCGTTTGACCTGATTCAAACATACAAAAAATATTTCAAATTGAAGGTTTGCAAACCCTACCAAATTTGTCATAACTTTGTCCCAATAATAACACAGGAATAAAATTCACAACGAACATGAAAAATTTTTTCCGTAAAATAGCAAATTATTATTTGTTGGGCGGAGTCATCTTTGGTCTGACCATGTTGCTCGCCTGCGATGACTCCAAATCGAGTGCGGAAACACCAGTTGATACCACTGCTGTTCCCCAAGAACGGGAAGAACCGCCCACAAGTGCATCACCCGAAGATAAATCGCAGCGTGCCAGCCTGCCAGATAGCTTGAAGGTAGTTGTCGGTAATATCAATCTTCAGATTTATTACAGTCGTCCATCGGTTAAGGAACGCAAGGTTTGGGGGGAATTGGTGCCGTATGGCGAGGTATGGCGAACGGGAGCCAACGAAGCCACTGTATTTCAGATAGATAAAGATATTTTTGTGGAAGGACAAACCTTACACGCTGGAAAATATGCCTTGTTTACGATTCCCGGAGAGGAGGAATGGACGGTTATTTTTAGCAATAATCCAGACCAGTGGGGTGCCTTCAAATATACGCAATCCGAAGATGCGCTTCGGGTACAAGTGAAACCAAAAACGAATACAGAACACACTGAAAATCTGACCTTTAGAGTCATTTCGGAGGAGAAACACTTGGCAGATATTCTCTTGGAATGGGAAAAATTGCAAATTCCAATTCATATCCGAGAACCTTTTTAGGCATCGACTCCGTTAAATGGTTGCAAAATTCATATTTTTGGGGTGTAAATTTTACAAAAACGTTAAATTTTCAACAATTCTTTGAATTTTTCGTTCTTAGATTTGGATAACTCAAAGTCCAATCGTAAAATTGCACCTGAAAATAATCAAATAAGAATCACGAAATAAATAATGAATAAACTCTTCTCACCGAACGAAAAAGTGTTGGCTTCGCAGCGATGCGAGTGCTGGTTCTGGTGTTGCCTTACTCTAAGGATGAGGAGGGAGTAGTGCGTCTATACGTGAACGATTGGTAAAAGTCGTTTATTAAGATAAAAAAACCTTTCTCACTGCAAGTGAAAAAGGTTTTTTTTATGCCTAAAACCGTGATTTATAACCAAAAACAGAACAATCTTGAAATTAAATTCTCACATAAAACAAGCCAATACAATGTCAGCAGTAACCGTAAATAACGCTAATATTCTTCTGAATCCACAGATTGCTAATTTGCAATTATTGAATCAGAAATACCAAAAACTTACGCCCGAAGAGCGCATTCGGGAGGTTTATAACGATTTGGATAATATTTTGCTTACTTCTTCCTTCGGGACAACGGCGATTTATTTATTGCATTTGCATTATTTGCAAGCCGTAAAACCGCCTGTGTATTTTATTGATACGACATATCATTTTCAGGAAACGTTGGATTATAAAAATCAAATTGCCGAACTATTTGATTTACAGGTCATTGATGTACTTCCAGACGAAGATTTGAACGATATGAGCCGAAAAAGTGAAATCTGGAAGCACGATGCTGATTTGTGCTGTTCGGTCAATAAGGTTACGCCACTTCAGCAAATCAAACAAGAGCATGATGTCTGGGTTTCGGGTTTGATGGCTTGGCAAAATCCTTTCCGAAAAAATCTGAATATTTTTGAATATTCTAAAGGCATGATTAAATTTTATCCATTAATTGATGTAACTAAAGAAATGTTAGATACGCACATGGAAAAATACAATTTGCCCGAACATCCCTTGAAGGCAAAAGGCTATGGTTCAGTGGGTTGTGTGCAATGTACCAAAAAAGGAGAAGGCAGAGAAGGACGTTGGGCAGGCAAGCAAAAAAGCGAATGTGGTTTGCACGTATAAGCCAAAGTAGTATTTTATTGAGTGTTATTTTGCGAAAAAATACACCGAAAACCAATAAAATGTGAGAATTTATGTTTGGATTTTTTGGTGTATTTTTTTGCCCTAAAATTTGATTTAACTTCTCAAATTCTTCATTTCAGATGAGTAATCTCGCGAGAAATAACCAAAACCTGTCTTGCATCCATTTTTTGGTACGTAGTTTCAAAATAAATTTTTTGAGCATTGGCATCTTCGAGAGTATGCTCTACAAAAACTTTTTCGCCCGTCAAGGCTTTTTGATACCGTTCAATTTGTATATCTCGCTCATTTTCAGGGAATAAGTCAGGCACATACATTCCGATTACAGGGTTTATTCCGCCTTGCTGATAGGCTTCATATAATGTATGATTCATGTAAGTTAAATGAAATTTATCATCAATTATAAAAATCAAATCATCCCGAATTTCCTGTATTTTTTCCAATATTTCGAGTTTTTCTTTCGTCTGACGTATTTGCTTTTCGTTCTCTTCTTGGGTTGCCGAAAATTGCTCTAAACTCATGCGTAATTCCTCCTCCTGTGCCGTTACTTGCTCGGAATACATTTGGGCTTCATCCAATAAATTTTTCATGCGTTGATTATTTTTTACCGTTGCCAAAACCGAAGCAATATTTTCAGAAATTCGTTCGATAAATTCGACTTCATACGACTGAAAAATATGGAACGATGCCAGTTCTAAAACCCCGAAAACCAGCTCGTTATGAACCAAAGGTACGGAAATCAAATTCGTAGGAGTTGCCTCGCCAAGCCCTGAAGTAATTATGACATAATCTTGAGGCAAATCCCTTGTAATAATCGTCTGTTTTTCGTGTATGGTTTGCCCCAAAATACCCGTTTCAAGTGGCACTTTTTGCGTCAAATATTTTCGCTTATTGTACGCGTAATGCGCCTTCAAACAAAGCATTGATTTTTGCTCTTCATCTTGTTCAATCACATAAAAACCACCCTGATTCGCATTGAGAAATTTGACCAATGCCGAAATTACTTGATAACCAAATTCCTCTTCTTCTTCAGGTATATTTTTTAACAAATCATTGAAAAGAGCAATTCCTTCGTTAGTACGCCTACGAATCAAACTGGCTTTTGTCGAATCTCTTAGGTTGTCCCGCATCTCTAAAAGTGCTTTGCCTAATCGATCATACTCACTCACTGGCGTAAAATGTGTATCAAATTTACCTTGTCCGACCTCGGTGGCAAATTCCGTTGCGTGCAATAATTGTAATGCTAACTGATTGATATTCCGTATAATACTGCCTATTTCATCTTTTGGAGGATGCAATGTTAAGATGTTTAAGTTTCCATCTACTAAATTTTTAGAACTTTCAAGCGTTTTTTCAATTTCGTTCATCACTTGTTTGAGAACCCATCGGTATATGAAAATTAAAATAATCAAATTAATTACAAAAAACAAAATAATGAACGTTTTTTTGTAGCGATGAGCCGCATCTTCTGCCTGCTGATAAGTGTTTTTTAAGCGTTCATTTGAATGATGTAAGTTTTCTGTTTTTTCTGCTATTTTTCTTAAAAAATACGTTTGTTTAGAATAATTCAAATCTGATTTTAAATATTGATTTCCTAAGGAGTCAGCCCGAAAAGAAAGCTGATAAAGCAACGAACTTTCGTACTGTATTTCCTTGCTTAGTTGCATCATGTATGTCAATAAAGTTTGATGCGATTCATCCTTCTCAACAACCTGATTATCAGCCTCTGATATACCTCCATATTTCAATAACGCCAACTGGTTTAATAATCTTTGTGTATTTGCCTGTAAATCTTGATGGGCGATAACATCTTGTGCCGCTATTTTCTGAGCATTCAAAGAAATCTCACCAATAAGTTGTGTATTTGAGGCTTCAATTTGAAGCGCATGATTTTGATAAAGACTATCTTCATAACTAAAATAAGCAATACCAAAAAACGTAATTTTCATCAAAATTAATCCCACAAACAAACCATGAATTGCTGATGAAAGTTGGATATTATCAAAGGCAAAAAGTTGCATAATTTAATTCAATTTGAATTTTAAATACTTGATTATCAGCCTAAAAATTTTTAAAAATCCCCCACGCTAACATTCCCCAACCCACCAGCATTCCCAGTCCGCCGATGGGGGTAATTGCCCCGAACCATGTTTTTCCAGTCAGACACAAAACATATAATGACCCCGAAAAAATCAACATTCCCAATGCCAAAGCCCACCCCGAATAGCTAAAAATAGGCGCATTTTTTTGGTAAATTAACAATCCCAAAAATAGCAATCCGAGCGCATGATAAAACCGATATTTTACCGCCGTTTCAAAGGTTTCGGTGCGTCCACTTTCCGCCAAAATATCACGCAAAGCGTGCGCTCCAAATGCGCCAATTGCTACGGATAATCCAGCCGAAATTGCTCCGATAAAAAGAAATAATTTTACCATAACACAATTTGTAAGTTTTATTGTATTTTTACAATGATTTAAGTTTTAAATTCATGTTTAAAAAGAATCAATTTCAACTAACTAAGATACAAAAATTCTTGTCCAAAAACTAATTTTTCTATTCGCCAAAAAGTTGATAGGCTTCCAAAGCTCGTTTATCGGTTTCCTTTTCCCGAATTTCTCTCATTTTACCCTTAATATCCATCTCGGATACATCCGAAATGAGGGCTAATGCCTGATAACACCCGATGCGTACTTTGTAATTTCCTGCTACCAACGCCAAATCTGCCAAATAATTCGCACTTTTCTGACGGGCTTCCGTATCGGTGCTTGTCATCAAATATTGTCCAAAATAATTCAGGATGTAAGGTAGGTCAGCACCATTCGATTTTTGCATTTTTTCAATAAACCAAGTTTCTTTGTTTGGTGTTTTGTAGTTCATAAATAATTCGCCTAAAGTAATGACGACACCGATATTATTTAATGATTCGTAAGGCTTAATTTGGTCGAGTGTTTTTGCACCTCCACCCGAATTATGGTGTGCATAAATTGAAGTTATCAGCACCGAATAAGAACTATCTTTCATGGTTTGTTCAAAAAAATTGGTGTATATATCTCCGAATGAACCCAACGTATTGACTGCCGCCGCACGGACATTTGCATTCGCATCCCGAAGGGCAATCTGTTGCAATTTTTGAGCAATATTATCCTGATAATCAGCCGAATAGTTTTCAAAAGCCAGACAAGCTGTTCGGCGTAATTGGTGCATTTTATCATCCAAAAGTTCCATAAAAAGTTGGTGAACTTGGGGGTCATCTTTCATCTGCAAAAGCAACTCCACGGCAGGCGAACGCACCAATAATTTATCCGAAAAACGCACTTGAGCCATGAATGCTTGGGGTGTTTTGAGATGCTCTACGACAGCAGGCAAATTGGTTTGGGCATCAAAAATAACAACATCTGGCGCAGTTTCGGAAGGAAAATAAAATTCTTGTATCTGTTTGTCTATCAATATTTTATGAATTTGTTTTTGACCATTTATCCAGATTTCAACCTGTACGGGCAGTCGATAAATTGGCGTGGTTTTAGGGTCTTGACGTTGTTTAACTTTAAGCATAATTTTGCCGTCTTTAAACTCGTCAGTTATCTTCAAATTAGGATGCCCAGATTGCATAAACCATTGATTAAAAAACCAGTTGAGGTCTTCGCCAGTTACCTCTTCAAACACCAGTCTTAAATCATGGATTTCGGCATCTTTGTAGGCATATTTTTTGATGTATTTTCGCATCCCTTCAAAGAAGGCTTTATCACCAATCACATTCCGAAAATGGTGCAAAATAACCGCCCCTTTGGAATACGAATGTCGGTCAAACATTTCTTCTTTATCAGCATAATAATAACGAATCAAAGGCTCTTGTTTGGTTTGGGCTTCATCTAAATATTGTACAATTTCTTCGGAAAGCATGGCATCGGCTGTTGGTCTGCCGTATTGATGTTCGAGCCATAAATATTCGGCATAATTGGCAAAAGATTCGTTGAGCGGAAGGTTTGCCCACGACTCACAAGTAACCAAATCGCCAAACCATTGATGAAATAACTCATGGGCAATAATTTGCTCCCAATTATCGTCCAGCATTGACCGAGAATCCGAATTTAGCTCTTCCATAAAAACCGAAGCAGAGGTATTTTCCATCGCACCAGAAACAAAATCGCGCACCACAATTTGCGAATATTTTGCCCAAGGAAACGGATAATCAAGCAGTTCAGAAAAAAAATCTATCATTTCAGGGGTATTGCCAAAAACCGCTTTAACGTGAGGCGCATAATCTGGCTCGACATAATAATTTACTTCTTTATCTTTCCATATATCCTTCACAATCGCAAAATCGCCCACCGCCAACATAAACAGATAGGGAGCGTGTGGCTTGTCCTGTTTCCATGTATCGGTGCGTGTACTGTCTGCATTTTTTTTGGAGGAAATTAATGCCCCATTTGACAAGGTAACATACTGATTATCAACGGTAATTGAGATTTCTTGTGTGGTTTTGACATTAGGCGCATCAAAGGTTGGAAACCACCGCGAACTACTTTCGGTTTGTCCTTGTGTCCAGATTTGGCGAGGTTTCAATTTGTCTTTGCCCAAAGGATTGATAAAGTACAAACCCTTGTCATCGGTGATTGCCGTGCCACCTGCCGAATCGCCTTTTTCGGGATGGGCTGTATAACTAATTTTTAATGCTAACTTTTCAGTAGATGAATAATTTTTATCCAATTTAATATTGAGTTTCAAATGGTCTTCATAGCTATATTTTAGGGGCAAAGTTTCGCCTGTTTTTTTTACTAATTCGACCTGATGAATATCAAAAAATTTAGCATCCAGAATGACCTCCGATTGGTCATAAAACCAAGGCTTCATCGTGAGTTCTGCCGTGCCATGAAGTTGCTGTTTTTCCCAATCAAAACGAACCTCCAATTTGGTATGAATGAGATCAAATTTTTTGGTACGTTCGGGGTTATAATCTGAAATATTTTGTTTGGAGATTTGGTCATGTTTGGTCTGATTTTCTGATAAAGATTCCTTTGGGTTTAGCGTCAGGGTTTCGGTAGATTCAGGTTCTTTTTTGGAAGTAGATTCTACCACATTTTTAGCAGAATTACACCCCCAAAATATATCCGAAAATAGTACAATAAAAAAAATAATATTTTTGTATTTTTTCATGTTATTTATTTAACTTTTAGTTTAATTACTACTATAAAATATATTCGAATAGTACATCAAATTTATGGTATGGATTTGGTAAAGCCAAATTCTGTCCTATTTCATGGCGTTTTTGTGGGCTAACCTCCTGAAAATCTGGCAAAAAGAGAACTTTTAGTGTAAAAAATCGTATATTTGAGGTAACACCCATCAATTTTATAATTTTACCAGCCTTCTACTTGGTATTTATTACTTTTTTGTTGCACTTTTGTACTGTGATATTTGAATCCAACGCCATATACATAAAACATCATGAACTATTCCGACCTCATCAAACAAAGTTATGAATTTCCGCAAAACGGATTTGAAATGCGAGATAATGAACTTTATTTCCATGATGTCCGTCTGACTGACACCATCAAAAAATACGGCACTCCCCTAAGAATCAGTTACTTACCAAAAATTAGCCAACAAATCCAAAAAGCACAAGACCTTTTTCGGAGGGCTATGGAGCGGCACAATTATCGGGCAGATTATACGTACTTTTATTGCACAAAATCATCACATTTCAAATTTATTACGGAAGAAGTCCTCAAAAATGACGTGGGCTTGGAAACTTCCTCGACTTACGATTTGGACATCCTCACTCGATTGACTGCGGATGGCAAAATCAACGCACATATTCCCGTCATTTGTAATGGCTATAAACGTTCGGCATATAAACACGCCATCGCAAACTTAATTAACGAAGGCTTTGAAAATATGATTCCTGTGCTGGATTGTGAGGAAGAATTTGCTACATACGATGCCCAAATTCGGGGGAATTTTAAGATTGGGATTCGGATGGCTGCCAGTGAAAAACCAAATGCAGAATTTTATACTTCCCGACTGGGCGTGCCTGCCAATAATATGATGGATTTATATGAAAATGTGATTCAGAATTCGCGTGCGGAACTCAAATTGATTCACTTTTTTATTAATTCGGGCGTTCGAGATACTTCGTTCTATTGGACTGAATTACACCGATTTATTACCAAATATTGCGAACTGCGCCAAAAATGCGATACCCTTGACACGATTGATATTGGAGGTGGAATGCCTATCCAAACGAATCTTAATTTTACGTATGATTACGAATATATGATTGACGAAATAATTAAAACAATCAAATATATTTGTGATGAAAACAATGTTCCTGTTCCCAATTTGGTTACCGAATTTGGGACTTATACCGTAGGGGAAAGTGGTGCCATTATTTATTCGGTTGATGATGCCAAACAACAGAACGACCAAGAATCTTGGTATATGATTGATGGCTCATTGATGACACAACTGCCTGATACTTGGGCAAAAAGACACGCTTTTATTTTGTTACCGATTAATGGTTGGGAGCGAAATTACCAGCAAGTGGCTCTGGGCGGACTTACCTGCGATAGCGATGATTTTTATAATGCCAAAACACACGGAACGAATATTTATTTGCCTAAATATGATAAAAAAGAACCTTTGTATATTGGTTTTTTTCATACGGGAGCATATCAGGATGCACTCGGAGGATGTGGCGGAATCCAACATTGCTTAGTGCCTGAACCTCAACACATTATCATTCATAAAAAGGCTGACGGAACCATACAAACCGAACTCTTTTGCGAGGAACAAGATTCTGCGATTATGCTTCAAATTTTAGGGTATTAGATTTTAAAATATTGAAAATCAAGTATTTGTTTTCGTTGGTGTC
>CAZNYR010000106.1:0-13153 GCA_964577275.1 uncultured Cytophagales bacterium
GACAATACCCATTTCCTCTAAAAATTCAAAACCTTCAATGACCAACAAAGGCATAAACGCCACAATCGTACTCAAAACTGACGTAAAAACCGCAGGCATGACTTCCATCGTGCCATCAACGGCGGCATCTATTGGGCTTTTGCCTCGCTCGAAGTGCGTATAAATATTTTCGGCAATCACGATACCATCATCAACCAAAATCCCGACCACGAGAATCATCCCAAATAAGGAAATCATATTAATTGTAATGCCAATCAATGCGCCCACAGCAAACATTCCCAGAAATGAAAATGGAATCCCGAAAGCGACCCAAGCCGAAAGCCGTAAACTCAAAAATAATCCCAAACAAATCAAGACTAAAATCAAACCCACCAAACCATTAGACTGAAGCATCGCCAGACGTTGCTTGAGCAAAAACAAAAAATCGAACGTAATATCCAGTTGCACATCCGAATTTTGTTCGTTAAATTTCTTGACATAATCCGAGCAAAAAGTCGAAATTTCTTCGATGTCCTCTTCGGGCAATTTCATGATTTGGAAATAAATAGCACGTTTGCCGTTCATGAAGGATTCGTTGGGCGTATCCGAAAATTGCTCCGTAACTTTGGCTATATCCCTGATTTTGAGGACACTTCCGTCAGGATTGGAGCGCAAAATAATATTTCCGATGCGCTGGGCTTCTTTGGTTTTGGCTCTAGACCGAATCAGGATTTCCTCTTGAGTCGATTTAATCGAACCCGCCGAAATATCTCGGTTATTCAATCGGATGGCTGCCGAAACTTGGTCAAACGTAAGTCCATAACGCAAAAGTTCCGCTTCGGTAACTTCGATGGCAATTTCGACCGCCGGATAGCCAAACAAAGTCGCTTTAGATACTTTTCCTGCCAGCAAATCATCTTCGATGCGTTGGGCGATTTCTTTCATTTTGAATAAATCCACGCCCTCATCTGCCGTCAAACCCATCCAAAGCACCATACTTCGGGGCTTATTTTTGTAAATGACGGGTCTTTCGGCATTTACAGGGAAAGAATTGACCCTATCCACCGCATTTTTGATTTCGGTGGCGACCTCCTCCAAATCATAATTTTTGAGGACTTGAACATTAATATTGGCAAAATTTTCGCCCGAAGTCGAAGTAATTTCGTCAATGCCTTCCAGTCCTTTGAGTGATTCCTCAATTTTGATGGTTACGCCCTCTTCCATTTCTTCGGGTGATGCGCCGGGCATCGCCACCGAAATCGTAACCGAACTGGGGTCGCTTTCGGGGAAAAAGGATTTTTTGAGCGTAACAAAATACGCCACCAAGCCAAAGATAACTACCGTAACGATAATTGCATTTGCCCAAATGGGATATTTTACAAAGTGTTCAACGATTTTTTTCATAATATTTTTTAGTATTGAGTACCGAATATCAAGTGTTGAGATGATGTAATTTGAAATAACAATAATTCACTGGCTTGTGAGTTCAAAAGTCTTACTACTCAATACACACTACTCATCACTTTTTTTATCTTTATTCTTGAGGCTATCCTGTTTGGCTTTTTCTTGGGCAATGCGTTGGGCTTCGGCAGCGGTGCGAAGTGGCGCAACTTTGGTATCCTCGCTGATGCCCGCCAAGGGTTCGGTAACGATTTCGGTATCGGGTTCAAGTCCCGAAAAAATAACGGTTTCTTCGTCAGATTTATGAATTTGAATCCGTTTTTTGGTCAAAATGCTATCTTTGGCATTAATCACGTACAATTTTGTTCTGTCCACCAGCGCACTTCGGGAAACTTCCATGCCTTCGCTGATGGTTGCCCCATCAATTTCGACCTTCAAATATAAGCCGTCATATACTTTGTGTTGATTCGGGATAATGTTCATAAAAACGTCTAAGGCTTGGGTTTGTGGATTTACCAAATCCCCGATGCGAGTTACTTTTCCGTCCCATTTCATGTTTCCATTTTCGGAACTGACCTTGACTGGCGTTCCGATTTTGACCCATTCGATATTATTGGTTTCAATCGGCACTTTGAGTTCCAATTTATCGGTTCGGATAATTTTGGCGATTTTGCCCGCCGGATTGACATACGAGCCTGTTTCCAAAAATATTTCGGCAATCGTTCCCGCAAAAGGCGCACGATAAACGTATTTGGTGAGGCGTTCTTCGGTACTTTTGATGTTATAATAATTAGTAAAAATATTTTTGGTTGCCAGATAGGTTTTTTCTTTATTATTCTTGGGTTCGGGCAGTTCGGGCAAAGGTTTTTTGACATCCATAGCATCAAAATAATTTTGCCATGCTTGATAACTTTCCGAGAAATCAATCTTGAAATCGGCTAAAATAGTGGCAATATCTCGCATAAAACCACTTTTTTGGGCTTGGAGGGTTAGTTTGGCTTCGGTATCATCAATTCGGAACAAAACCGTTCCAGCCCCGAATTTCTGTCCGGCTTTCAGTGGGATGTTTCCTGCCAGCATTCGCCCCGCTACTTCAGACATGATGTCGAGTGGTTGCGATGAACCTGCCCGTCCGTAAGCTGTAACTTTGGTATTAATTACTTGATAATCAACCATTTGTGTTTGTACGTATTTGGTTGAAATTTCAGCTTTTTGTTTTTCGGGTGGTTTTTTCTTGGAACTCAAAAATTGGGCAGTTCCGCCCGCTCCGACCAAAATCAAAACCGAAACGATGACAATAATAATTCGTCCTTTATTTTTATTCATGATGTCTATTTATTTTTGAGGCGATGTAGATTTGAGTAGTTTCAAATCAATCCGTATTTGAAATACAAAAAAAAGCATTTCCAAAATAAAAAAAGCCTCCCTAAATTTGATTCGGTCTAAAAAAACGAAAAAACAGATTTTAAGTCAAAATCATGGATTTGGATTCAAAAGTTATAACTGTCAAGGTCAAAAATTAAGTTTTACGGAGACATCAGTCGGATTTGATTTTTTGAGATAATTTAGGGTCATTCATGCACCAAAACAAATAAAACCTATGAATCGAGAATTAGCACTAAATCGCCTCGAAGAAACTGCCGAATGGGATATGCTGGTCATTGGCGGTGGCGCAACGGGGCTTGGCACGGCAGTCGATGCGACCACGCGCGGCTTCAAAACCATACTTTTGGAACAATGCGATTTTGCCAAAGGCACTTCAAGCCGAAGTACCAAGCTGGTGCATGGTGGCGTAAGATATTTGGCGCAGGGCGATGTGGCATTGGTTTTTGAGGCATTGCACGAGCGAGGATTACTCAAAAAAAATGCGCCACATTTGGTTCACGACCAAGAATTTTTAGTCCCCAATTATCGCAAACGGGATAGCGCATATTATACGGTGGGGCTGAAAATGTACGATATGATGGCAGGAAATCTGGGGTTGGGCGCATCCGAAATGATTTCGAAGGAGGAGGTCATTCAGGCAGTGCCGAATATTCAGACCGAAAATCTGCGAGGCGGTACGATTTATCACGATGGACAATTTGATGATGCCCGACTTGCGATTAATTTGGCACAAACCTGCGCTGACCATGGCGGAACAGTCATGAATTATATGAAAATAACGGCACTTCTGAAGGATGAAGCCCAGAAAAATGTCATCGGAGTGATAGCCATCGACCAGGAAACAGGCAAAAAATATGAAATTTATGCCAAAGTGGTCATTAATGCCACAGGAATTTTTGTGGATGATATTCTCAAAATGGATAATAAAAATGCGTCCAAACAAGTGCAGACCAGTCAGGGCGTGCATCTGGTATTGGAAGAAAAGTTTCTCAAAGGACGACACGCCATTATGATTCCGAAAACCGATGACGGGCGTGTATTATTTGCGGTTCCTTGGCGCGGTAAATTGGTGTTAGGAACGACCGATACGCCCACCGAACAGCCTGATTTAGAGCCGATTGCCTTAGCCCATGAAATTGATTTTATTCTCAATACGGCAGGAAAATATTTGGTCGAAACACCCCAGAAATCCGATGTCTTGAGTGTTTTTGCGGGCTTGCGTCCACTGGCTGCACCCCAAGAGGAGGGCAAAAATACGAAGGAAATTTCCAGAGGACACAAGATTACGGTTTCCGAATCGGGGCTTATTACGGTCATCGGGGGCAAATGGACAACTTACCGAAAAATGGGCGAGGATGTAGTCGATAAGGCAACTTTCGTGGCGCGCTTCCAGAATCGGGATTGCGTTACCAAAAATCTGCCCATTCATGGATATACCACCAACCCGAATCGGTATGATTTTTTGCACGTGTATGGGTCTGATTTGCGCCCGATGGAAGAACTTTTGTTCCAAAATCCACAATTTGGGCAAAAATTACACCCTAAATTACCGTTTCGAGAAATCGAGGTCGTCTGGGCAGTACGCAAGGAAATGGCGCGCACTGTTGAGGATGTATTGGCTCGGAGAGTGCGGGCGTTATTTCTGGATGCACAAACTGCCATCGAAAGTGCGCCACGTGTCGCCCAGATTTTGGCGCAAGAACTGGGACGGGACGAGAGCTGGCAACAAAAACAACTTGCTGATTTTCAGAAACTTGCCAAAAATTATTTAGTGCCTCAATCTTAAAACAGAAGTGTATTCTATTAATTTTTGATAGGCTTGACCGCCAAAGTTTTTGCGCCCAAAAGCCAAAAACTATTTTGATGAGAGAACAAGAGGTAAGAAAAGCCAAATTTTTCGTTAATTTCGCCTCTTCAATTTAGAAATTTCGTTGATAAAGGTTTTGAATCGGTACGAAATTTTTGTATAACTCCTTGAAAACCATAGATTTCACTGAAAAAATCAAGATAAATGTTAGACTTTAAGAAAGTAAATAATCTGGTCGGCTGGGCGTTATTTGGCGTTGCGCTGACGGTTTATACACTCACGGTCGAAGAAACGGCAAGTTTTTGGGATTGTGGCGAATTTATTGCCGTTTCGTACAAATTAATGGTGCCGCATCCGCCCGGTGCGCCGTTTTTCCTGCTGATGGGACGAATGTTTTCATTTTTGGCGATGGGCAATACCGAAATGGTGGCATTTTGGATTAATATGCTTTCGGTAATTTCGAGTGCCTTTTCGATTTTGTTCTTGTATTGGTCTATCGTGCTGATAGGTTCTAAGATGTTTATAGACCATATTCACGAAGGAAAACTCACTGATAATCAGAAGGTTTCTCTGGTCATGAGTGGCGTAATCGGAGCGTTATCCTATACGTTTTCGGATTCCTTTTGGTTTTCGGCTGGCGAGGCAGAAGTATATGGAATGTCCTCTTTTTTTACGGCTTTTGTCGTCTGGGCGATGCTTCGTTGGGAAACCATTCAAGACCCACAAATCGAAAATAAATGGATGCTTTTGATTGCGTATATGGTGGGCTTGTCGATTGGGGTTCACTTGCTCAATTTGGTTACGATTCCAGCTTTGGCAATGATTTATTTTTATAAAAAATATGAATTTTCGTGGAAAGGATTGGGCTTGGCATTGTTTGGCGGATTGGTGATTGTGGGCATTATCAATACGGGAATTATTCCGGGTTTGCCTACGATTGCCGGGAAATTTGAAATTATTTTTGTGAATGATTTTAACTTACCGTTTGGTTCGGGAGCGTTGGTTTTTACGATTTTGATTTTATCGGCATTGGGCTATGGAATTTATTATTCCATTAAAAATCAAATGGTTACGCTCAATACGGCGTTGCTTTCCTTGACGTTTATTCTGATTGGATATTCGAGTTATGCCTTGATTCTGATTCGTTCTAATTTTGACCCACCCATTGACGAGAACGACCCGCAAGACATCATGACATTCGTATCTTACTTAAAACGAGAACAATACGGCGACCGTCCGCTACTTTATGGGCGTGTTTTTACTTCCGAGCGTGAGGGCAAAGCCAGACGTGGCGCACCGATTTATGCCAAAGGCAAAGACAAATACGAAATCGTGGATTATCGCACCGAAGTAGATTATAACGATGAAGTGTTATTGCCCCGAATGTATAGCACGGGTAGCAATCACCCCGAACTCTATCGGCAGTGGGCGGGCATGGAAGAAGGCGAAAAACCCACCTTGTTTGATAATTTGTATTATATGTTTAATTATCAAATTAAACATATGTATTTGCGGTATTTCATGTGGAATTTTGCGGGACGAGAAAGCGATGAGCGCGATGCGGATTGGCTTTCGCCTTTTGCCTCGAATTCGGATTTGCCCGAAGATGTAACTCGAAATAAAGCCCGTGATAATTTTTATTTATTGCCTTTGATTTTGGGCATGATTGGACTTTGGTTTCAGTGGCAACGGGACGAAAAACGCTTTTATTTTGTCTTGATGCTCTTCATCCTGACGGGCGTGGCGATTGTGGTTTATCTCAATTCGCCACCCGTTGAGCCTCGTGAACGGGATTATATTTATGTCGGCTCGTTTTATGCCTTTGCGATGTGGATAGGATTTGGCACATTAGCCATTTCTGAATTATTAGGTAAATACCTGAAAAACAATAAGTTACAGCCTGTTCTGGCGGGCGCAATTTGTTTGCTTGTTCCTCTGCTGATGGGAACGAAAGGCTGGGACAATCACAATCGTTCTAATCGGTATCATTCCATTGACCAAGCCAAAAACACGCTTCGCAGTTGTGCGCCCAATGCCGTACTTTTTACGGGCGGCGATAACGATACGTTTCCGCTCTGGTATGTGCAGGATGTCGAGGGGTTTCGTACCGATGTGCGAGTCGTGGTTTTGAGTTATTTCAGTACCGATTGGTACGTCAAACAAATGCAACGGCAAGTGTATCAATCGACTCCTTTGCCGATTTCTTTCCAATACGAGCAGTACAAAACAGGAACAAATGATTTTATTCCATATATCGAAAATGAGCGTGTCGGCGAAGGCATTGACCTGAAAAAATATTTGGATTTGGTCAAAAAAGGCTCGCCAAGCCTCGAAGTTCCTTTGCAGGGCGGCGGCAAAACATCCTTGATTCCAGCCAAAAATATGATTCTGGATGTCGATTCGGCGGCAGTCGTTCGGAAAGGAATTATTCCGAAAGGACGTGAAAATGAGGTCATTAGCCAAATGGTAATTCGTATGGAAGAGCATTCGGGCGCACTTTACAAAAGTGATTTAATGATGCTGGATATGTTGGCAAATTTCAACTGGGACAGACCCATTTATTTTAATAATACATCAGCAAATACCTCTAATTTGAATTTACGCCCGTATTTGCATCTCGAAGGCATGGCATACCGATTATTACCGATTTTGGCAGAGGATGGCGGGCGATTGTCGAGCGTGAATGTGGAAGTAATGGCAGAAAATCTGCAAAAATTCGAGTATCGAGGATTTGAAGACCCCAAGGCTTATCATGATGAGGAATACAAAAAATTCGGTGCAAATCTCCGAAGTGCCTACCTCAAACTGGCGCGCGAATATTATGCCAATAAACAAGATGACCAAGCCAAAGCCATTTTAGATACTTGTCTGATAAATATTCCTGACGAATCTATCCCGTATGATTATTATATTCCGCAATTTGTCGAAATGTACCATCAATTAGGGGCGGATGAACAAGCTACCGAATTAGCCGAAATCATGGCAAAACGTGCCACCGAAAATCTCGAATATATTTATCAAAATAACCTCAATAATTTGAGTAATTCCAGTCTGAAAGAACGAAGTTTGATGACTTTACAGCAATTAATGCTGACTTATCGGCGTGCCGAACAGCGCGAAAGTCGCATTCTGGAAATCGAACGACAAATCAATCTGGAAAACCCAGCGGATACTACACAGATTTCGGAACGCCAAAAGTATTTTGCCCAAGAATACAAGCGTTACGAAGCCCTCTTTCGGGAATATTATCGCGGCGAACGCTAAATGATTGATAATCAATAATCTTAACTTTGTCTGAATATTTCGTTTAGGCAAAGTTTTTGTTTTTTTAACAATCCTTAACGCTAAATTAACATGAATTTGCCTTCCGAATTGCGTACTTTTGTTAAAATCAGTTTTTACAAAAAGTTAAATTATTAATGTTAAATTTTTGTAATATAATGTTACCTCACAACCTGAGGAAATTAATAGCTTAATGATTAGATTGTTTAGTTTCAAAATGTTTCGCTGTCCAGAAATGAGGCTATTCCAGGAAGGGATAGCTTCATTTTTTTGCTAAAAAACGCTTCAAATTTATGGCTGTTGCCTGCCTCCCACAGGCAATGATATTGAATTGGTTTGGTAAATATTATTTATTTCAACAATATTTTTGTGGACTGATTTTTTTTTGTAACTTTTTGGCGTGATTGCTAATTTTTTCGCTTAATATAGTCTTCGATAAACTATGGAAGTCTTTGAAAATGAGTTTGTAACCGTGATTTGGGATGAGGCTCAAAACATACTCAAAGCCGTCTGGACTCCCGAAACGGAACACATGACTGACCAAGAATTTAAGGATTCGATTCAGCGTGGAGTCTGGGAAAATATTGCTCAATATAAGCCCAAAGGCTTTATTGGCGAAACGCGCGAATTTTTGTACGTGATTGCGCCCGAAGCCCAAGAATGGTACGCACAAAATATCAGTAATGTACTCGGCACGCATACCAAAAAAATAGCGATGATAATTAGTGAGGATTTCATTGCCCAACTTTCCGTAGAGCAAACCATCGAAGAAGACCAACAATCAGGCTGGACGACCCGATATTTTACGCAAGAAAGCGATGCGCTCCAATGGATTCACGAAGATTAAAAATATCAAGCCGTTTCATGTTACATCAAATTCGTATTCGATATATTTTTTGTTTTGGTTTTCTGGTTTTATTTCTAACACATTGTAAATCAGATAGTTTGGAACAAAAATCCACGATGCAAGCCCCTGCCGAAGAGGGGATAATTGCTCAACATGGCATGATTGTATCGGAGCATCCGCTGGCTTCGGAAGTGGGGGCAGCCATCCTGAAAAGCGGTGGCAATGCGGTGGATGCTTCGGTAGCTACTTTTTTTGCGCTGGCGGTAGTTTATCCGCAAGCGGGCAATATTGGCGGTGGCGGTTTTGCGGTTTTTCGGATGAAAAATGGCGAAATTGGTACGCTTGATTTTCGGGAAAAAGCCCCACTTCGGGCATCACGCCAAATGTATCAGGATGATTCGGGAAATATTATCGAAGGCAAAAGTTTGTATGGACATCTGGCGGCGGGCGTACCCGGCTCGGTGGATGGCATGGTCAGATTGCACGAAAAATTTGGCAAGTTAAGCTGGCACAAAATTCTCGAACCCGCCATCAAGCTGGCACAAAATGGACACGCGCTCACGGCACATCAAGCCAAACAACTGAATCGTTTTAAGGATGTTTTTGATAGCCTGAATCAACGAAAATTGCATATTAGCAAAGCCGATGATTGGAAAGAAGGCGAAACCATTTTTTTTAGGGAATTAGCACAAACCCTCATCCGAATTCGAGATGAAAAGCGTGCAGGATTTTATGAAGGCAAAACTGCCGACCTGATAATCAAGGAGATGCAAAAAGGTAAGGGATTCATCACACAAAAAGATTTGGACGAATACAAGTCCGTCTGGCGAACTCCCATTACCGCAGATTACAAAAATTATAGGGTCATTTCGATGCCGCCGCCCTCAAGTGGGGGCGTGGCTCTGGCGCAACTCATGTTAGGAATTGAGTCTTATCCGATTCAGAAATGGGGTTTCCGAAGTGCCAAAACAATTCATGTTATTACCGAATTGGTGCGCCGAGTGTATGCCGACCGTGCCACGTATTTGGGCGATACCGATTTTACGCCCGTTCCCATCGCTAAACTGCTGAATGACAAATACATACAAACACGCAGACAAACCATTGATTTGGAGGCAAAAACCTCTTCACAAGCCATCAAGGAAGGCGAAGTGCATAAAATTGAAAGTTTTGAAACAACGCATTTTTCGGTGGTCGATAGTGCGGGCAATGCTGTTTCGATTACCACGACAGTCAATGGCTATTTCGGATGTAAAATCGAGGTGGAAGGGGCGGGTTTTTTTCTGAATAACGAGATGGACGATTTCAGTTCAAAAGTAGGACATCCGAACCAATTTGGGTTAGTAGGTGGGGAGGCAAATGCGATTGAACCTGCCAAACGAATGTTGAGTTCGATGACACCGACCATTCTGGAAAAAGATGGCAAATTATGTATGGTTTTGGGGTCGCCGGGTGGTTCTACGATTATTACGACAGTTTTTCAGACCATACTGAATGTCCTGGAGCATCAGATGACGATGCAAGAAGCCGTCAATGCGTATCGTATTCATCATCAGTGGCTTCCTGATAATATTTTGATTGAGCCTTCGGTCGAGAATTTGGATTCGATAGTCCGAAAAGACCTCCAAAATAAAGGGCATATTTTGGAAAATGCGGAAGTTTTGGGAAAAGTAAGCGCGATTTTGGTGCGCTCGGATGGCAGTCTGGAAGGTGCAGCAGATGTGCGGCGTTCGGAGGGAATGGCACAGGGACATTAATCTAAAGATATATTTTTCGGAGAAATACTACATACATCTTGCATTTATGATGACGTAGTTTTAGTGCATTTTACAAATGAAAAATTGAACTTTTGGCGTGTCAAAAAGGTATTATAAACAAAAAAAGTCTAAAATTCGGTGAACATGAGATTTAGGTATGCTTTTTGGTTTTGTACTCATCGTGAGGTTGGACGTTAAAATCAGACTAAAAAGTTCGATAAACCATTTTTTTTTGGTAAATTCGCACTCGGAACTGAGTCAGGACAACCATATTTTATTAAATATCTATTTCGTAAATCACTGTGGTACGTGTTTTGAGTTACTACACCAAAAATCTTTCGAAATAAATTGGAAATCCAAAGCTATTATAAGAATATGCAGTCGCACGCTATCGTCATGTCCTACAAAGGGGCAGCATCTGGCAAACTGTTAGATAGTATTATCACGGTTGCACAGGCAAAACTTACGGAGATTGAACTCAAACGCTCGGTCAAGAAACGAGTTTTTGGGGTATTGGTCGAAGTGCTTCAGAACATTCATCATCATTTCAATAACAGCAATGTACACGTGCATTCACAAAATGGCGAGGATTCTATTATGTTTGTTTTTGCGAAAAAAGATGGTAATTATAGCGTAACGACAGGCAATTATATCGCAGACTCGGAAATCCTACCCCTGAAGACACGGCTCGAAGAAATCAACAGCATGACTCCCGACCAAGTGAAAGAAAAATATCGGGAAATCTTAAAAACAGGCGAGATTTCTGCCAAAGGAGGGGCGGGTTTAGGAATTATTGATATTGCCCGTAAATCGGGGAGCAAACTCCAATATGAGTTCCGCAAACATAACGATAATCTTTCTTTCTTTAGTTTAACGGTTACAATTTCCGCTTAGAGTACAAAAGTCAATGGAAAATTTTTATTTAGAAGAAACATCGAAAACGCCGAAATTAAGTTTCGATGCCAGTAGTGGAAAATTCTTGATGTCGGGGCGTTCTATTCCAGAAAACTCCATTGAGTTTTATCGTCCGCTCTTCGAGTGGCTGGATGAATACGTGCAACAACCCTTAAATCAGACCACATTTGATGTACAACTGGAATATTTTAATACCAGTTCGTCCAAATGTCTGGTCGAAATTTTTCGGCGATTAGAAAGAATCGGCGACCAAGAAGTAGCCGTCAATTGGTTCTATGAAGAAGATGATGAAGATATGCAAGAGTCAGGCGAAGACTTCAAAGAAATTATTGAGTTGAATATAAATTTAATGGTGTTAGAAGAAGAGGAATAAGCCATGCTTCGGACAACATCCATCATCATCAAAATACGAAGGCTGTATTCGTCCCAAACTCACGAAACAGTCTTTTTTTGTGGTATTTATGAACAAAAAACAACTTGAAGAAGGCATGACCTTCGCTCCGCAATTTGAAAAACGACAGGGTTTATTGCCTGTGGTGGTGCAGGATATTGATACGATGCAGGTACTGATGTTAGGTTATGCCAATGCCCAAGCCTTAGAAGAAACGTTGCGTTTGGGCAAAGCCACATTCTGGAGTACGTCCCGACAAGAACTCTGGACAAAAGGCAAAACATCAGGCGATTATCTGGAAATTGTCGAGATTTTGACCGATTGCGACCAAGATGCGCTCGTCTATCAGGTCAAAGTATTGGGAAAAGGCGTATGCCACACCAAAAATCAGGTTGGCGATACGCGCAAAGCCTGTTTTTATCGAAAACTTATCATTTCAGAAAACAAACTCCAGTTTCAGGAAGCATAAAAAAAATCATATTTTTGGTTTTTTTATTACTTTGAACCTGATTCCTTGTTATAATCCCGATAAAAAAGGTAACTTTGACTTGCAAATATGAACGATAAAAATGTTTAAATTTGCTATGGTTACAAAATATTCCCAAATTCGTGAAGCACTGACCTATGATGATGTGCTTTTAGCCCCTGCCTATTCGGAGGTATTGCCCCGTGAAACCTCGACCGTTTCACAACTTACCCGTAATATTACGCTCAATGTCCCTTTGATTTCGGCGGCGATGGATACCGTAACCGAATCGGAGATGGCGATTGCCGTGGCGCACGAGGGAGGCATCGGCATGATTCATAAAAATATGAGCATTGCTCAACAAGCTGACCTCGTTCGGCGGGTCAAACGCTCGGAGAGTGGCATGATTCTCGACCCCATCACATTGCCGCCTACCGCTACATTGGGCGAAACATTGGCAATTATGAATGATGCCAAGATTGGGGGGATTCCCGTGATTGATGAACAAGGAAAACTCATCGGAATCATTACTAATCGAGATTTACGTTTTGAAAAAAATCTGAGCTTGCCCGTCAGTCAAATTATGACTACCGAAAATCTCATTACCGCCCCCGTAGATATTGATTTGGCGGGCGCAGAGGATATTTTGCAAGAGTATAAAATCGAAAAATTGCCCATCGTTAATGAGCAATATATCCTCAAAGGATTAATCACTTACAAAGATATTCTCAAGAAAAAAGACCGTCCCAATGCGTGTAAAGACCGATACGGACGATTGCGAGTGGGGGCAGCGGTGGGCGTTACACCCGATTTGCGAGAGCGTGTCGAGGCATTGGTCAATGCAGGTGTGGATGTGGTCAGTATTGATACAGCGCATGGGCATTCCAAAGGGGTTATTGATATGCTAAAGTCGGTAAAAGCA
>CAZNYR010000107.1:0-12223 GCA_964577275.1 uncultured Cytophagales bacterium
TGCCGTGAATGCAGGGAATAATGCGTTTGTTTCCATCCTGACGGATATAGCGGGCGCAAACCGAATCATTGATGGCACGGTCGATATGGGAGCTTACGAAGCATCCGATTCGGAAATTGACCTTTTACAAGCCTCAACTTTCATTACTTCGGGCAAAACTTACCATTTTGGCACGCAAACCATCGGAAATTCACGCACCGAACAGTTTACGATTCAAAATAATGGATTTGCCCATCTGAGATTAGCCTCCGCATCGGCAATTCAAATAAGCGGAAGCTCGGATTTTACATTTAGTACCGCAGGGTTTATTACCAGTAATGTAATTGTAGCCACCGATTCGGTCAAATTTAACATTATATTTGCGCCCACAACCACAGGACAAAAAGAAGCCTTTATTTCAATTCTTTCGGATGATGGCGATGAAGCGGTTTATATTTTACGAGTATTAGGCGAAACGCCTTTCCCCGGAAATGCCCTTAGTTTTGATGGCGATGATGATGATGTTCAGACCTCAAATCTTGTCGGAATTACCGCAAATGCACCCCGAACGATGGAAAGTTGGGTCAAGATAACCCAATTACCGACCTCTACCCTATCCATGCACATCGCCAACTGGGGCGCAACTGCGGATGGGCAGGCTTTTGGGTGGTTGATTAGTCCAACGGGCGAACTGGTTTTTTATGGCGAACAATCCAACGACATCAACACAGGATTTTATCCAACCGAAAACCAATGGTATCATTTGGCAACCACTTACGATGGTACAACGGTCAGAACTTACGTCAATGGAGATTTGGTCGCCTCCGAAAATAAAACCCTCAATACGGCTGATAGTCAGTTATTTATCGGGCAAAAAATGGATGGCACGATGGGAAATTTTGCAGGCGAAATGGATGAACTCCGAATTTGGGATAATGCCCTGAATCAAACTGATATTCAGGCAAATAGGTATCAACGAATCCCCAATCATACGCCCAATCTGAAATTGTATTATACTTTTGACCAAGGCATCCCGAACGGAAATAATCCGACAGTTCTCAAGGTTTTTGACCAAACCGACTACCAAAAATATGGCTTTTTGTCCTCATTTGGCTTGACGGGCGATGCCTCAAACTGGGTAGCGCATACCAAAATGAACCCGCAAAATCCCACAGGAACAAGATTAAGCTCGAATCAAATCATTGATTTGGGAACGGTCATCAGCGGTACGCCCGTGAGTTACCCGATTCAATTCCAAAATACCAGTTCGGCAAATCTACATATTACGCCTTCCATCACGGGTTCTGGCGCATTTACGATAAGTAATTTTACCAGCCCTATCGCTCCGAATGACAGACAATCCCTTGATATTCAGTTTAATACGATTGGAAGTGGCGAATTTTTTGCTACCGTCAAGTTGGTCAGTTCCGATATATTTCAGCCCGTGCAATTCCTTACCGTCAAAATTTGGGTCAATGGGCAGCCCGATATGGAAATATTTACGACCGCACAACGCATTCTGAACGGCACATACGTTACGTTTGACCCACTCCGAATCCATGATGCCCAAGAAATGAGCTTTGTCATTGAAAATCAGGGCTTTGAAACCCTCATACTCCAAAGTCCTGAAGGAATAGACCTTAGTCCTTTCAGTCTGGTGGGCAAACACCCGAACGATTTTATAATTTCCGAATATGCTGGCGATACCGAATTGCCACGAGGAAAATCTACACGTTTCAAAATCACTTTCAGACCCACAGACGGAGGACTCCGAGAGGCAAGGCTTTGGATTTCTTCCAATGACCCCGAACAAAACGCGTTGGTTATCCGACTACAAGGAACAGGAATTTGTCCGACTATCCGACAAATTACCGCCATCGCTCCCACGCAATGCGATACGCCCGAAGGACAAATTTTAGTTCAGATGGCTAATTTTGTTACAGGAACGACATACAGCATTGACCTGAACGATGACAACGAACTCGAAGCCGAAAATCTACCAATCGGAGCATCTGGCGAATTACGAATCACGGGATTACCACTTGATTATCAGGTTAATAGCATCAAAATAATTCCTTCGGCAAGCAGTTGCACACACACGCAAAACGATTTGGGATTTTTCTTGACCGCAACCCAACTGCCTCGTACCGATGTCCGACTTCGTGCCGATATTGCCGAAATTTCGCCCAGACATCCTGTAATATTTACCTTTGAAAATGCAGAAAATGGCATGGCTTATGCCATCATGGATGCTCAGAACGATAGCCCAATCAGCGGATTTATTTCGGCAAATCCTGATGAACCCACCACTTTTACGGCAGATTTCTTGACCGCAAATTTGTCCTATTATATCATTGCCAAAAACCCCCTTACGGGATGTGAAGTCAAAATTTCAGAACCCCAAAATTCGCCACCTATCGTACAGGTTTTCAGATATATCCGAGATGAGCAACTCGCAATTCTCAAAGAATTATACGAAAAAACTGGCGGGAATTCTTCGTGGGCGTTTCAGTGGGATTTTAGTTCGGGCAACATCGAAAATTTGCAAGGCGTAGAAATTTTTGCAGGAAATATCGTCCGCATTAATTTGAAAGGAGTAGGCTTGATTGATAAAATTCCTCGCCGTATTTTGGCATTGCCCAAACTGCAATATTTGGACGTTTCATTTAATAATTTAACATTTGCTTCCTTAGAACACATCGTAAATAGCTCATTTACAGTGATTTATAATGACCAAGCAGCACTCGAAAGCACTGCCGAAATTGAAATTACCGAAGGCGATATTTTGTTTATGTCCGTTACGACCGAAGGCGATTTCAATACCTATCAATGGTACAAAGACGGCAATCCGATAGCCAACGCCACCGATGCCAATTATTTCGTTTCGGTTGCCGAGTTGTCGGATGCGGGCGTATATTATGCCGAAATCCGAAATACCTTCGCCACCGCCGAAGTCTTGGAACGCCGTGAAATTACCGTAACGATATTGCCCAAAAAATCGGAAATTGACATTACGCCGCTCCAGATATTTTTTAGGGAATTGGGAGGGGAATCTTGGGGAACACCTTGGGATTTGGACGATGTAAGTTTATACGAACAATTTGGCTTAAAAATTAAGGTCGAAGGCGAACAGATTTATGTCATTTCGATTGATTTGCCCAAAAATAACCTGACAGGCGAAATTCCTAATATTTTTGACGATGAAATGTTTGCACGTTTGCAATTTGTCAATCTTTCAGGCAATCAATTAACGGGACAAATCCCGCTGACACTCACCAACTTACAAACGATTGTCTATCTCGATTTGGGTGATAATTTATACACGGGCGAAATCCCAAGTATCATCGGAAAAATGACGGGCTTGCGTTCCTTGTCCTTATCGCACAATAATTTTTCGAGCATTCCAGACGGAATTTTTAACAATCTGACCCAATTACAAACCTTGTACCTGAATAATAATCGGTTCAGAATTTTGCCCGCTGACATCGGAAATTTAACCAATTTAATAAACTTGAATTTAAGTCAGAATTTATTGCGCGAATTTCCCGATAACTTCCGCAATTTGAGGAACTTACGACAGCTTTGGCTCTCAAATAATCACTTGGTGCGCCTGCCCGATTATATCACCACCATGAGTTCGCTCCAAGAACTTTATTTGGTGAATAATTTCTTGACCGATTTGCCTGTCGGACTTACGAATCTGAATTTAACGTATTTCACCGTTTTCAATAATTCGTTAGACCATGGCGATTTAGAACCGATTATTCGACATTTTAGGGGCGGACGAACCGAAAATGCCACCACGATTTTGTATGCGCCACAGAGTAAAATTGGCGAATCTAAGGATTTTCTCTTGGAAACCAACACCATTTTTGAACTCAATATTCAGACTACTGGACAGGAAAATACCTATCAATGGTACAAAAATGGAAAAGCACTCGATACGCCAAGTGCAAAACAGAAAACGCTCCGATTTGATAACGTAAATATTGATCATGCGGGAATTTATTACGTGGAGGTTTCTAACCGAATTAATCAAGAATTAGTCTTGCGTAGTTTCAATTATATTGTTTCGGTCAGTTGTGGCAAAAAGGTAGAGGCGCACGTATTGGTCAATGAAAATACGCCACTCGAACGATGCCAAGGCGAGCCATTTCATATTTTGTTGCGCTCCGAAAAACCCGATAATTACGCCATTCATTGGCTACGAAACGGCGCAAAAATCGCAGGCGCAACCACCGCCAACTGGAACGCAGACCGTGCGGGGATTTATGCGTATGTCTTGGTTGATTCGAGCGGATGTTCTTCCAATTCATTAAACGAAATTATGATTTCGGAAATCCCGATACCCACCGCATCCATTGAAAATCAGGAGAATACACTCAAAATTCAATCGCAAGATTCGATTATGAGTTATCGTTGGTATTTCAATAATCAACCCATCGAAGGTGCAAACGCATCGACTTTTATTGCCCGAAAGGACGGAAATTATCAAGTTGAATTAACTTCAAAGGCAGGATGTCGAGGATTTTCTGAACCCTATTATATCCGAATTAGCAGTATCGAAAATCAGAATCTGCAAACCGAAAAACTTAAACTTTATCCCAATCCTGCCCAACATATTTTATGGGTACAAATTCCCAGTCGGGCGCAATATCAATCGGCATTGGTAGAAATATGGGATACGCAAGGGCGATTTATGATAGGAAAAACAGAGGTCTTACAGCCTCAAATTAATATTAATTTAGACGATTTAACGCAAGGATATTACATCCTTAAAATCAGTACCGATAATGATATATTCATGGATAGCTTTGTTATCGAAAAATAAGTAACTTTGCCTCCCAAAACCTACGGTTAAAACCGTTTTAGCCCACAGTTAAAACTGTGGGCTAAAAATTCCAAAATTACACCTAACTACATGACTAACAACGATATACTCAGACGCATTCGCTATATTTTTGACTACAATGACGATACTATGATGCACATTTTCGCCTTGGTCGAGCGTGAAGTAAGTCGCGAAAAATTGAGTAATTGGCTCAAAAAAGAAGATAATCCCGATTTTGAAGGCATTTATGATAAAGATTTGGCGTGCTTTCTGAACGGATTAATCATTTATTACAGAGGGAAAAAAGACGATGAAATTCCGAAACCTGAAAAAACATTAACGAATAACTTGATTTTCAATAAGTTACGGATTGCGCTTCAACTCAAAAGCGAAGACATCCTCGAAATTCTTTTGTTAGCGGACTTAAAAATTAGTAAACACGAACTTAGTGCCTTTTTCAGAAAACCACACCAAAGCCAATATCGACTTTGTAAAGACCAAGTTTTACGCAATTTTTTGTACGGATTGCAACGCAAACACCGACTTGATGCACCCAAAGAACCCATTTAAACGCAAAATTTGGTTGTATAATTTTCTCCCAAATTTTGCGTCAAATCTTCTTTTATTTCAGCACGCATCGAATCGAAATCGTTACATCATTACTCATGACCCAACTCGACTCGCCAACTCCGTAATCCAAACGATTAATTTTGAACGTACCTGACAATGTACTTTTTGCGCCATTTTTTTGCACTGAAAATGGAATTTTAACAGTTCCTGTCTTATTTTTGATGGTAAGTTTGCCTTCCACCTGATAACCTTTGCTGGTTTTCGTAATCGAAGTAGAGCTAAACTTGATGTGCGGATATTTCGTGGTTTCAAAATAATCTTCGTTTTTCAGATGTTTATCTCGTTGTTTGATACCCGTATCAATAGTTTCGACTTGTAATGAGGCTTTTAATGAACTTTGTGCCAAATTTTTTGCATCAAAATTAGCATTTACTTCAAATCCGCCTAATTTTCCATCGACCATCATTCCCATATTTTTAATCTGAAATGTAACTGAAGATTCGGCTTTCACAAAAGTTGATTGCGCCGATAATTGCGCTACAAAAATCGTAAAAAGAATAATTGTATAATAAACCGTACAGATGTAATTTTTCATGTTAATAATAAATTTTATGTTAATTTTCGTATGCTTATAACTGAATACCTACCCCCACAAATCCCATTTGTGAAATCACCCGAAAACGGTCATTATCGGTGTTGGGCTGGGGAATTTCTGTGGTATATTCGCCAAAATACATCGCCATTCCCGCTTTAAGCGTGATTTTTTCGGAAACCCGAAAACCCGCATAAAAATTGGAGTTCAGCGAACCCATGTCATTTGCACCTACCAACAAAATATTGGTCGTTGTCGGTGTGGCTTTTGTTCTCTGCCCCACGCCGTCCGAAACCAGCGTACCCTCTTGTTCTGCGCCAAAACTCACGCCCACGGCATCAATATTGAAGCCAATCAAAACTTTGGGCGAGAAATGATATTCGGTATAAATGCCTAAGTTTAAGGAAGTTAGTCCAGACGAAGCCAACGTTACAGTATCTTTTTGCGCTTCATCTTGATAATCAGGCGGAGCAGATGTATAATCCAAATCCGAGCCACCATAGACATTAAGCCGAACGCCATAACCAATGCGAAATTTCTGGGAATTGCCCAATCCATAAACGTGTTGCCAGCTCAAATCCCCCATAAAACCCGCGCCTGCATTCAAGCCAATGTTTAGCGATTTAAACCATTTTTGCGTAGGCTGCTCTTCCTGTCCAAAAGCAGAAAATGTCAGAAAAAATATCAGAAAGACATTTGAAGCGATAATCTTTTTCATGTACTATTTGATTTGATTTTGAAGAATTATTAAATTTATTTGAACACAACGGTTCGTTACCAATAAATGCACGTCATTTTGATAGGTTTATGAACAAAACTCTTAAATTTTTGGCTGACAAAACGTCATTGGGCTGACAAAAGTGGCGAGATTTTTTATTTTTTGATGCGCTTCTGCAAATACGCTTTGTTTAGTCGTTCAGGCTATTTTTAAGGCTATCAAGATTGGAGAAGCCCGTACTTTTGGCTTTCAAGCCTTTCATTTCGGCATCAATTTCGGCTTTTAGCTTTTCAAGTGATTCCTGCGCTTCGGATGTTCCACCCAAGACTTTATCAATTTCATCATCCAAATCAGAGCGATTATGATTCATGGAGGCATACGACTCGGCAAGTGCTTCATCCGCCGCGACACGCTCCGAAATTTGCTGAAATAACCGCTCGGTATTGCTCTCATCGGCATTCATCAGGCGTTCGTTCATGCGTTTGGTGGCGGCACTAATTCGGGCGCGCGCCTGCAAAGAGCGTAATTCTTGCTCCCATTGCTGAATTTGGAGCTTCAGACGGCGCGTATTTTCTTCCATTTTACGGACGGATTCCCGATGTTTATGCAAGTTGGTTTCGCTCACATCCACGCCTTTCATAATTTCATCTTTTTTGCTAAGTGCCTGAATTGCAAGGGAATCCGCATCATTTTCGGCGATTTCGCCACGTTGAGCTTTCATGAGCAATAGTTTTGCCTTTTTTTCGTAGGCAACCGCCTGACTTTTCCGCATATCGGTCTGTTTTTTCTGCCGAATGTACATCGCCTTGACCTCGGCTAAATGCTTCAGACTTTCAATCAATTCAGTTTTCAGGATACGGATTTCGTCTTCGATTTTCTTGACGGGTTCTTCGATGCCTTCTTCTTGCGCCTGATTTTGGGGTAAGCCGAAAAGTTCTTTGAAAAAGTTAATCATTTTATTGAGCATAGTTATTTGACGATTTGCCTGCCGACCTTGTGGGTAAAAACCCTTGCAAAATTTACTAAATTGTTCTATTTCTTACGTTGCTTTTGTTTGAAATGTCCATACGCAATGTTTAACTTTTGGGTTAGCTCGATGGCATTTTCGTGTTTTTTGGCATCGTTCTGAAATTTATCAGGATGGTATTGCTTAATGAGTCGCTTGTATGATGCCTTAACTTGCTCAAAAGATGCTCCGTAAGGCAGTTCTAAGGCTTTATAATATTCCTTTTCGATGGGGTCTTCGGAGGTCGTAAAATGATAATCGAACGCATCATCAAACGAAGTCGATTCCCCCGAAGAAGAGGATTGCCCCTTTGATTTCATGTATGCCTCCCACTCTCGGTCAATATCGGCATACGTTTTGCCATCTACCTGAAAATCATCGAGTTTATCCCCGATTTCTGCTTTCAAAATATCAATTAATCGCCCAAAAACCATGTTTTTTGATGTTAAATTTAGCTATACAAATGAATAAATTACGTGGTAATGTCCATCAAATTTACCAAAACATATATCCTGATAAATCCCTCCAATATTACGCTCCCAAAGATTCAGAGCTTGGTCAAGTAGTAGCACATCATTTTATCTATAAAAACGATAAACTTTTCATTCCGTTTCGACAAATATAAAAAAATTACGGTTTATCTTACCAATTTTGCGAAATCATAAACCGATACTTGTTGTACTCATTTTACGCTTCAATCCATGAAGACAATAAATCAAATTTGATAAAAATTTATTTTTTAAAATGAAATCTATTTCTATTCCCTATTTTTGTATCAAATTATTTTAAATCAATAGCCAAATTCTACCCTCATGAAACAGCATTTTTTAATCCGTAGTGTACTATTTATTTTTATGTCGAGTTGTTTTTTTGCTTGTAATAATCAGTCCAAAAATGACGAAACAGACTCCGCCGAATCCCAAGAACAGCTTGTAAAACAGGCAGATAGCTTATTACGAAATATCGAAATCAAATGGACAGAAATGGAATATGCCGATAATGCCTTGATAGAAAATAGTAAAATTTTAGCAGATACTATTGCTACCTTACAAGGACTAAATCAACCTCTTTATGACTCTATTCCACTCCTCATCGAGCAGATAAAACAACTGACTTATGACCAAGAATCCATAACAAACGGAGAAAAAATTGACACCTTTGACCAAGCCGTTACGAATTTGGTGCAGGCACTACAACGCTTGCAACAATCCACCGCAGGCATAGCCGATTGTTTGGTTTGTGAAGGTATTTTCAAAGTTATTCAAGAAATTGATAATGAGTACGTTATCCGAAGAAAAAAGTATGACATTGAGGTCGATAAATTTAATAAATTTGTCCAGACGAACCAAAAAATCTTAGCAGAATTAGATGGCAAAAAATACAAACCATTGCCTTTATTTAGTATTGTTGAGTAAATTTTTGTATGAATTGTATTCCACCGAATCACTTTTGAATGATTATTCATATGAAACTGACGTAAGTAAGAAAAATGACTCGCAAAAAATTTGCGAGTCATTTTTGGGTATTCTGTGGCGTATGTTTGTTTTGGGCTTAAATTAAAAATCCTCATCCAGCGTAAATCGTGGCATACTTTTATCGCTCATTACGCCCGCTTTTTGATATTCCGATACGCGTTTTTCAAAGAAATTTGTTTTGCCCTGCAACGAAATCATTTCCATAAAATCAAATGGGTTTTTGGAATCATATACTTTGTCGCATCCCAATTCTAATAATAGTCTATCTGCCACAAACTCAATGTATTGGCTCATCAAATGAGCGTTCATTCCGATAAGTTTGACGGGCAGGGCATCGGTTACAAATTCCTGCTCAATGCTGACCGCATCAGTAATGATTTGTGTAACCTGCGATTTTGGTAATTTATCCTGCATATAATCTCGATAAAGCAAACAGGCAAAATCGCAATGCAAGCCTTCATCTCTGGAAATCAGTTCGTTAGAGAAACTCAAGCCGGGCATCAATCCACGTTTTTTGAGCCAAAAAATAGAACAAAAACTTCCCGAAAAGAAAATTCCCTCGACCGCCGCAAAAGCAATCAACCGCTCGGCAAAATTCGTGCTTTCTATCCAACGCAACGCCCATTCGGCTTTTTTGGAAACGCAAGGCAAAGTATCCATCGCATTCAGAAGCCGATTTTTTTCGGTGGGGTCTTTGATGTAAGTATCTATCAATAAGGAATATACCTCCGAATGGATATTCTCAATCATCACCTGAAAGCCATAAAAACATCGGGCTTCGGGAATCTGTACTTCTTGCAAAAAATTAACTGCCAAATTTTCGTTTACGATGCCATCGCTGGCAGCAAAAAATGCCAATACGTGCGAAATAAAATGCCGTTCGCCATCATTAAGCATTTCCCAGTCGTTGAGGTCTTGTGATAAATCAATCTCTTCGGCAGTCCAAAAACTGGCTTCGGCTTGCTTATACATTTTCCAAATATCATCGTGCTGAATCGGAAACAGCACAAAACGATTTGGGTTCTCTCGGAGTAAAATTTCTTGTGTTTCCACCATATTTTATTTTTGATTTTGCATTTGGTTCAATAACCTTGATGTGCTATCTAAATGTTCAATTTTTTTCTAATCCCTGCAAAGATGCCAAACCATCTGCCAAAAAACAAACCGATAAAATAATTCCGTTTTTCGGAGCGTGCATGAATTAAAAATTAGAAAAGAATGTTTATGAATCGTAACTTGTTGCATCCGAATTGTTTAACAAATTCGTATTTTGTCTTAATAAAAAGCTAACAACAATTTATTTATACTAATTTTTTGAAATATTTGGTATTTTTATTGAGCAATCCATCAATACAAAGCTCTGTTGTGGAGCATATCCAAATTACAGTACACAATTTTATTACAAAATAAACATAATTTCAGTCATGTCATTTTTACACAAAATATTACCATTTTTGATGCTTGGAGTTCTTTTTAATCTTCAGGCACAACAAACCGAACTCATCCAACAATTACAGGATGTGGGACTCAAGACCGTGGATGCAATGGCATTAGAAAAGCATATTATGGACTTTGAGCGTACTTTTGAGAACAGTGGTATGCTCAGCATCATCAACGAAGAAAATATTTATTTTGATGTCTTTCAATGCCATCAAGCCAACCAACTTTTAGATAAATACGAGCCTGTCAAAACCAAATTGCAACAAACTGGTTTTACAGAAAAACAATTATTGGATGCCAAAATCATGCACTTTCAGCGTGTTCATAAATACGTTCAGAAAACCGAAAATCGCCTCCAAGATACCGAAACTTATCGCATGAAAGAACTCGATGAGCGCATCCAAAAATACAAGACGGAGTTCCCCGAACAACTCGCATTTTGGTCGGCATATCAGACAGCGGTCGATGAATCGGTCAAGTTATCTTCTCGCAACTATTACAAAAGCAAGGATGATAAAGCCTTTGTTGCGAAGGCGCGTATTTTGTTGCAAACCTATCATGCCGACAAAGCCAACATCGACACCATGTTAGATTCGATTACTGAAGGAAGGCACGGCAAAGCCATTAAAATTCAGTTAATTGGCTGGAAAAATGACCAACGCATCAAGGGAAGCGCAGGCAAATAATCCTCCGAAAAAAAACTAAAACGCTCGCCTGAAAAGCACAAGAAAAATACCCCTTCTTGTGCTTTTTTTTGCTGTGTTTTTCGCTTCAATATTCATCAAAGACCACCTTGCCGAATTTGTTTTCATTTATTTTTGAACGACATTTGTTACCAATTTGATAGTACGCCGTATCAGGTCATGCGTTCTGAAATATCAACACTTGAAAGATGTACTATCATGCGCTTAAAAAACACATAAACACCTAAAAAACTAATAAACAATGAAAAACATACTTGTCATGGGTGCGGGTCGCTCGTCCTTTATGTTAGTAGATTTTTTGCTGAAATTATCCGAAACAAACGGCTGGCGAATCACGGTGGGCGACCACGATTTGAGTTTGGCACAGGAAAAAGTTCATCAGCATCCGAACGGGCTTGCCGTCAGGGTGAGTGCCGATAATACTGAAGCCTGCGATATTTTGGTGCAACAGGCAGATGTCGTGATTTCGATGTTGCCGCATTTTTTGCATACGCCCATCGCCGAAACTGCCATCAAATTTGGTAAACATTTTTTGACGGCTTCCTACCTTACGCCTGCCATTAAAGCCCTGAATTTCAGCGCAATTGACAAAAATATTATTTTGTTAAATGAAATGGGACTCGACCCCGGCATTGACCATATGTCTGCCATGCGCGTCATCGACCAGCTCAAGACGGAGGGCGCAAAACTCAAGAGTTTCAAATCTTATACGGGCGGGCTGGTCGCACCAGAATACGACAATAATCCATGGAATTATAAATTTACGTGGAATCCCCGTAATGTCATTTTGGCGGGACAAGGCACGGCACAATACATCATCGAGGGCAAATATAAATATATGCCGTATCATCGCTTATTCTCTGATTTACAGAAAGTTAGTATCAAGAATCATGGCGATTTCGAGGGCT
>CAZNYR010000107.1:12233-13113 GCA_964577275.1 uncultured Cytophagales bacterium
CCGAGATTCCCTGAAATATCGCACCATTTATGGACTGGAAAATATCCCGACCTTAATACGAGGCACACTCCGAAAGGCAGGTTTTTGCCAGAGTTGGGATACATTCGTACAATTAGGCATGACCGATGATACGTACAGCATCGAAAATTCGGCAAATCTGACGTATCGAGATTTCATCAATGCCTTTTTGCCTTATGACCTGACCCTGAAAGTGCCTGAAAAAGTCGCTCGTTTTTTGGGCGTATCTCCTGATTCTGAAATTATTAGGAAACTCGAATGGTTGGGAATTTTTGATACCGAACGCATCGGACTTTCGGATGCCACGCCCGCCAAAATCCTACAACATTTGTTGCAACAGAAATGGAAATTAGAACCCGAAGACAAAGATATGATTGTGATGCAACATATTTTTGAGTACGAATTGAACCAAAAATCATACCGCCATACGTCCTCATTGGTCGTCAAAGGCGATGATAATCAGCGCACTGCCATGGCAAAAACCGTAGGACTGCCTTTGGCGATTGTCGCTAAGTTGATTCTGGACGAAAAAATCACGTCCACAGGTGTTCAATTACCGATTGCCAAAGAAATTTATGCGCCTGTCTTGGATGAATTAACACATCACGGCGTGATTTTTGAGGAGGAAACTGCCGAAATCTAAGCTATTTTAGTAGCTATTTTAGCAACTCCATCTACTTACTTACCGATTATCTACCGCCCACGATTAAAATCGTGGGTTTTACAACAATCCCACCCCCACCCCCACCCACGATTAAAATCGTGGGTTTTATTTCTGTACAAAGTGCAAACCTATTTTGTTGCACTGTTTTTTGGTTAGGATTATTACTTAACATAAGGAAATAGGGAAACAAAAAAGACC
>CAZNYR010000108.1:0-12883 GCA_964577275.1 uncultured Cytophagales bacterium
AGCCACCCACATTTCGCCATCGCTGAATCGTTTGACCGAAACATCACCTAATTTCTTCCCGTAGGCAAATGCAATTTTTTCGGCAAGGACTTCCGAACCCGTGCCAGCAAATATTTTTACCGAATTCATATTTAAATATAATTGAGAATGTCAGACTAAAAAAATACAGGTATTCTGTTGGGATACAAATTTGCATCTTTTTTCCGAAAAACTTTTTCGTCTTTTTCAATCCACCCAATCCTGTAAGCCATTTTTCAAACTGTAAAACTGTGCTTGGGGAAAATGAATTTTGAGCCGTTCGATTGCCTGCAAACTGCGGATGCCTTTTTGACAATACACAACTATATCTTTCTGGTTATCAATATGTTGTATTAAATTTTCTAAATCATCTAAAGGTAAATTTTTACCGCCAATATGATAGATTTCGTGTTCGATTTCCTCACGCACATCAATCAGTTCGAGGGCTTGGTTTTGGGCTAATTTTGTTTTTAGTTCTTGGGCAGAAATCCACCGAGTTTCAGAAGGTTTTTGAGGTAATTTAGTTTGGCAAAATTCTTCGTAATCCATTAATTCTGAACGCATTAAGTTTGCTGGATTGAGCGAAAAGGTCAGGGTCGTAAATTGCATCGAAAGCGCATCAAAAACCAAAAGTTTGTTTTTCAATACCTCGCCGATGCCCGTAATGATTTTGATAATTTCGTTGGCTTGCAAACATCCCACAATCGCAGGCAAAATGCCCAATACGCCCACTTCGGCACAGCTCGGAACTGTCTGTGGGTCAGGGGGTTCTGGAAATAAACAGCGATAAGTAGCCCCGCCTTCATAATTAAAAACCGAAATTTGCCCATCAAACTTAAAAATTGCACCAAAAACCAACGGTTTGCCCAATATCACACAGGCATCATTGACCAAATATCGAGTCGCAAAATTATCCGAACCATCGGCGATAACATCGTAATTATCAAGGATTTGCAAGGCATTATGACGGTCAAGACGACACAAATGCACCTCAAAATCAACGTGCGGATTTTGTGCCTTTAATCTTTGATACGCCACCTCTACTTTGGGCTTGCCGACATCCGCCGAAGTATATAAAATCTGGCGTTGCAAATTGGATTCGTCCACCGTATCAAAATCCAAAATCCCGATAGTGCCGACCCCGACCGCCGTCAGGTATTGCAATATCGGGCAGCCCAAACCGCCCGCCCCAATGACCAAAACCCGTGCGTTTTTGAGGTTGAATTGTCCTTTTTTCCCTATTTCGGGTAGGATAATGTGTCTGCCATAACGGCGGAGTTCATCTCGTGAAAACATAAAATGTGGGGATTATCTACGAAGTCTGACCGAAGGTCTGACACTCATGTTTTGAAAATAAAAATCTGACCTAAAACCAATCGGATACCAAATTAAATTTGTATTTTTGAGAAAACATACGCCATGAAATCTCAAAATATTTATGCGCATTTGAATTTTGAATAATCACTTGTATATCTATTTTTAACCTATTTGATATGGTACACTACGGCAAAAATATCCTTAAAAAACTCATCGACCAAACCGAAGATGATGATTTCATTGCAGATTTGATTGATGAAGTAGAACGCGTAACACAACACCGAAAACCATCCGCTATTCAGTCATATAAAGCATTAGAGGCAGAAAAACAAGAAATTGAAGCTAAGTTCAAAAAAATCATTTCGATTATTTCCTACGAACTGGGAAGCCCCTTAAATAGCCTGAAAAGTATGGCTGAACTTCTGATGCTGGATATGAGCCACATACAGAATGATATGTTGGTCAATACAGGCGAATATCTCACGGCACAAATTGATGCCCTCCAAGCCAAAATGAATAACGCCATTCAGTGGGCAAATTTAGAAAATAAAAATTATATTTATACGCCAGAAGGCATTGATTTTGAACGACTTATCAATAACTCGGTCAGATTATTTTATGAATTGGCACGAAAGAAAGCGATTGAAATTCTAATCGAATGCGAGGAAGAAGTTTGCGTTACGGCAGATAAAAATATGCTTGAGGTCATTATGCTGAATCTGATTTCTAATGCCATAAAATACAGCAAAAAAGGCGATACCGTTTTGATTCGGGCTGAACCTGCTCCGGATGAATGCCTGAAAATCAGCGTAATAGACACAGGAATTGGGATGGGAACTGCCAAACTCCAAAAAATATATGACATCGGACGACCGCCCCAACGAGGGACTGCCAACGAACACGGATTGGGTTTAGGACTTATTGTCGTCCGAAAAATGTTGGAATTGCACCAGAAAACCCTACACATCGAAAGCCAACGAGGGGCAGGAAGTACATTTTCGTTCTTGTTGCCGATGATTATTGTCGATGACGATATAGAATTTTTATAATAATTGAACCATAATACTTTGATTATGAATTTGTTACAAAGATAAATACCCTCCAAATTCCTACGATTTTTGGTATTTGCCAGATAATTTCCTGAAATGGATTAAAAATTCGGTTGCCCACCAAAAAACTACCAAAATTTGTACTTTTGCTTATAAAATTAACTTTAAAATCTATCATGATGAAAATTAAAAACGGTTTGGTGATGCTCGCTATTTTGGCGGTCATTTCGGGGTGTGCGGCGGTGCAACAAGCTAAAACATTTGCCCAGTGTCAGTTTGCGATTTCCAAATTACATCAGATGAATATGGCGGGACTTGACGTAGATAACCTCAAGAGTATCAATGACTTAAATCTACTTCAAGCCGCCAAAATCGCTACGACTTATGCGGGGGGTTCCTTGCCTTTGAGCGTTACGGCAAACCTCAAAATTCAAAATCCAAATGCCTCCTCTGCTGCCCTGAACAAATTGGATTGGATTCTGGAAGTGGACGGAGCGGACGTATTGGAAGGCACTTCAAACGAACGGGTTGAAGTCGCCCCGAACTCAAGTGCAGAAATGCCTTTGACCGTGTCGATGGACTTGCGTAAAGTGTTCAAAGACAAGAAGTTAGATTATATCAAAGATTTCAGTTCGGATGTCTTGAAAAATAGAGAACAATCCGAGCGTTTTTCGGTCAAGGTACGTCCGTATTTCAATTTTCTGGGCGCACAATTTGCCTATCCCGGTTATATTCGGCTGGAAAAAATATTGAAAAAAGAATAAGAAATTTGATTTTTTTGGTACGATTTGAACGATTTTTTGGGCGAGGCGGTTTTTTATTCAGAATGCGATAAAAAAGCACCGAAACGCAAAAAAGTCGGAAAATCTCCGACCTTAAAAATATGATTTCAATCAGCACAAAAAGGGATAATTATAATCGGCAAAAACTCCGTGAACAGGACTGAGAGCGGAGTTTTGTATGTTTGTTGTATTTTTTCCGAAAAGACGGCTCCGCTTGGAGACCGTTTTTTTATTTTTACGTTTTCTATTATCTTGTATCTTGAACGAAAAAAAATAACGTTTCATATTTTAGATACCCAAAAATTACTTTGATTTTTGGCATGATTCTGCTGTGAGTAGCCTCTATTTTGCCTCGAAAAATTGAACTTATCAAATCTTAGGGTTGTTAATTCTGAAAATTTAAACCAAAATATCACATCGTGATACCATATTGGATTTGGCTCTGGTGTAAAATTTGACCAAATTAAAGTGTGAGCCTCCTACGAAATCAAAACTCTATATCCATGAAAACGAGTAAAAACATCATCGGGCGATGTTTGTACGTGATTACCGCCTGTTTTTTGTTGGCATCCTGTAATCAAAGTACAACTCCCGAAGACCACCTGCCCAAAGAATGCGTGGTGGTCGCCAAGACAAATACCAAACGGATAGCCGTAAAATTTTTGGCGGATAAACTCTCCGATTTCAAACTTTCGGATATTTTGGGGGATAAAAGCATGACCGATGCCCGCCCTCCCGCCGATTCTTTGCGTCATGCACTCAATAATCCTTCGGAAGCGGGCATTGATATTTTGGCGGATGTGTATGCGGTCATTAATGCCAAAAAAGATACGCATGACCGTGATTTTGGGATTGTTTATTTTCAGTTGAATGATGCGGAAAAATTTGCACAGTTTTTGGGTGAAAAAATGCCAAAATCTTACAACTTCCAATTTCTGGACGATAAGAATAATTTTCATCATGGCTCATTGGAGGGTGGCAAAATGATAGGCTGGAACGAAAACTTTGCCATGCTGATTAGTCCGTTAAGTCCCGAAGCCAATACCAATACCGAAGCCTTTTTTACGGAACTCACTGCCTTAAAATCAGATGATTTGGTATCAAAAGATGAAAATTATCAACTTTTTGATGACCAATCGGCAGACATCAAAATCTGGATGAACGGCAATAAAGCCGATTTTTCCCGTCTTCATGCGAAGGCAGGACAAGGGGCGGTCTTTTTGAAATCCTTAGAAAATGCAAATTATCAGCACGCTTACATCAATTTTGAGGCCGGCAAAATCATGGTGGATAATAAAACATTTGTGGACAAAGACGCACAAGCCGATTGGGAAAAATTATTAAAAACCCAACAAGCTCGTTCGACAGTCTTGAATCATTTTGCCGAAGACCAAATTTCGGGTTTTATCAGTCTGAAATATAACCCTCGTCTTATCACACACTTAACAGAAATTTTCATCCAACAAAGTATTGGTCAAAACCCGGCGGCGGGCTTGATTTTTGCCGGGGCTGGCATCACGCCCGAAGCCCTGACCAAGATGTTTAAAGGCGATATTTTGATTGCCTCGACAGGCATGACGGACATCAAACAAGAAGTGATTACGTATGAATTTGATGAAAATTTTAATCGTGTGCCAAAGACCGAAACCCGCACCACGTCCATTCCCGAAGTATTAATCAGCATGAGTGCCGAAGACCAAATCCAGAAAATGCTCGATACGTATCGACTGGCGGGCGTACTTCAGCAGGAAAGTGGAGCGTATGTCTTGGCATTTTCGGGGATGCGATTTTATGCCCAATACCAGGAAGGTAACTTATTGATTAGCAATAGTTTACAAGCCATTGAGCGCACGCAAGGGGAGGTTTCGGCGCATCGTTTGGCAAAGTTGGCTTCGGATTATGCACTTTCGGGATATATCCATCCAAAACAAATTTATCAGGCAGTAAATACTTATTCTGGTGGCATGAAAAGTACTGAAAATCAGGCTATTACCATACAAGAAATTTTGATGCACGTGGATGAACTCAAAGATGGAGCGGTAAAATCTCGGATTGATATTCTGATGGATAATTCCGAAGAAAATGCGTTGGTAGGTTTGCTCAAAATGTTGCAGAAAAAACAAGCCGAACCCGCCAGCTAAAATCGGTCGTGAGTATCAAGTGGTTGGCATGATTCAGCAAATAAATTTCATAACTACTTGATACTCAATACGATATTATTTTTCTAAAATTTTATTCAGAATCTTAATCGTAATCAAATATGTAGGCGTTACGCCCGTCATTCCCAGACTGCCCGATGCCAGCGTACTTCCCGTAAGTAGCGGATTATCAGAGGCATAATAAGCATACCGCAAGGTTATCTCTTGTCCGATGCTGTTCCGAATCCGCGAAGCCGACTGAATGGCTTTTTGGTAATGTGCGCCCTCCATTTCCAGCCCGACAGCTTGCCAAGATGAGGCTTTGAAATATTCTAAGACATCTTTGTTTTGGAGCGAAGTCCCCAGCACGGTAATCATTGCCCCTTCGTAAGCATTATAATCCTGAAAATCAGCTACTTGGAAATCATTTTTAAAGGGATAATTATCGGCAGTTCCTTCAAAGACGTGCGCTGTCGGAATCATCAAATCGCCTTTGCCTCCATGCAAAATGCCTGCTTTTCCCATAATGGAAATGGAAGTTACGGGCATAGACATCGTGAGCTGTCGTTTTTTGCTTTTGTAAGGCTTCAAAAGTTCGTCCATCGTTTCGTAAGCCTGTTCGCCGAAGGCATAATCCATGACAATCAAAACGGGGTTTTCGTTTATGTTATCTATCTGAATTTCAGGCGATAACACTTCTTTTGGGATTTGTGCCGTATCAAAAATCTGTACCGAAATATTTGTACCATACGTGTCGTTGAGCTGCATCATGCCATGTTGCTGGGCATATTGTTTGATTTTGTACCGAAGATGCTCATTTTCGGGCTTGCTCAATTCTTTTGCCAATTCAATGAGCGATAACGCCTCAAACTGTTCGTGCATGATGGCTGGGGCATACAAACAGTTCATCACGCTATGCAAATTGGCACTAATGATATGAATGGGGCGTTCGTGAAGTTGGTATTTATAAAGTTGGCGTTTAATATTTTTTGCCCATTTTTCGCCATAAATATGCCGCCCGATGCGCTCTCGGAGAGCGGGCGTAAAGCTGATTTCGCAATTTTTCTCGTCCGCCTCAAACGCAATTTTGCCCATCCAATACACCAACTGAAATAAGCCGTTATTGTGGGCAGCATTTTCTTTGAGTTTGAAATAAAAATCTTTGGTTTCGCTAAAAGTTCGCCCCAAAATCGTGCTGACATACGATAATCCCTTATCCAAATTGGTATCGGTAATCGTTTCTTTGCCCGTAATAATCTCCTCTAATTTTAGCCATTCTCGTGTTTTTATGCCTTGCCAACTGACCGCCCGCCGTTTGATTTTTTCGGCTTCGTTATATAAAAATGTCAGATGCGTTAGAATGTCATAAATTTCACTTCTGCCTCTTGTTACTTCGATAAACATTTGTTCTTTATCAATTCGGTAACAATTTCGGCGGCGCTTGGGCGGAATAATCTCCTCAAAACTCCCTCCGCCAAATCCCTCATCCGAAGTAAACTTGATTAAGCGTGTCTGTTCGATGCCTTTGGGCAGACGGTCAATGACATAAACCAAACCATTGGTTTCCACTTTTTCGGGGTCATTGATGGAGCCATAAATTTCGGGGTTCAACGTATGCAATGCCTCCCGAAGAGGTTTGCCCGAAGAACCAAACGGACGATAATCGCCTCGATTAAAAATATGGCGCATCTCAATATAAAGCCGTTCGATGGCGATGCGTGCTTCTTGTGCTTTGGTGAGTTCTGGTGGTGATTGCATATTCTTTTATTTCACTAAATTTGAATCATGACTTACATACGTTTAAAATTTTCCGACACGACACGAAAGCAACGTAATATCATCAATATACGTATTTTTCCCTTTAAATTGTTTTAATTCTGCGATAAGTTTCTGATGTAATGTTTTTTGGTCAATCGTAATATTTTCTTGAATGAATCGGAAAAGTTGTTCCTCGCCAAATTCCTCGCCTGATTCGTCAAAAGTTTCGGTAAAACCATCCGTAAAACAAAACAATAAAAAACGTTCCGCTTCAATAGTTCCACTTGCCAAAAAAGGCAGTGTTGGAAATGCGCCAAGCATAACCGTTCCTTCGGTTAAATATTGAATTTCGTGCGCCGAACGATACAAAAAAGGCGGATTATGTCCCGCATTAATGTATGTAAGTTTTTTGGTTTCAAAGCTATATTCGGCAAAAAAAGCCGTAACAAACCGAGAACCACCCGAATTTTCGAGAATTAACGCATTCAAATCTTCTGCGATTTTAGCCATCGGCGTATGATGCCGAACCAAAACTCGCAATGCCGCCTGAAAATTGGACATAATAATGGCAGCAGGAATACCCTTGCCTGATACATCCGCAATGCAAATCAAAAAACGGTTTTCGTCAATTTGGATAAAATCGTAATAATCGCCACCGACCGAATGATGCGGCTGGTAGCTCGCCGTTACTTTAATTTGCTCATTATAAGGCAGTTGCTTCGGAAAAAGCAAGGATTGAACCTGTTGGGCAATTTCTAATTGTTTGCGTAATTCTTCTTGTTTTTGGGCTTTCCGAGCAAATTTTTTGTTTTCTATCGCTACGATAATGACGTTGGTAAGCGTTTCAAAAAAATCAATATCCAACAATTCGGTATTGACCAAATCGGGTGATTTCCCCAAAAAAACGACCGCCAAAAGTTCATTTTTGTGTCGGATAGGCAAGATGACATCAAATTCGTTAAAATACTGAATATCAGAAAGTTGAATATTTTTGGTGAGCGTTTCAAAATCAGGAAAAAAATCAAGTAATTTGAGATTTTCATACTTATTTTCTGTGCCAAATGAGGCTTTGCATTCTTGCTCCTCTTCGTTAAGGACAAATAACACCATTTTTGATACACTTTGATAGGAGTGCATCGTAAAACGATAAATGCGATACAAATGATTTTCGGAGGCATTCGCATTAATCGCCTTGATTGTTTCGGACAAAGATGAGAGTTCTAACTCCTTGAGTTGTAATTGAATGCCTGCTTCCATGATGGATTATTTTACTTTTTGCGTAAAAGCATTTTGGGGTCGTAAGCATCTCGCAAACCATTGCCCAACAAATTAAAAGACAAAACCAACAAACTAATACAAAAACTCGGCAAAAAAACCAAATGCCAACTATTGGGGCGAAACATATTTTCTGAACCCGCACTAATCATCATGCCCCAAGAAGGCGTAGGAGGCTGAACCCCAAGCCCTAAGAAACTCAAACCTGCCTCCACCAAAATCGAAGAGGCAAAAATCGAAGTCGTAATGACGATTAATGAACCTGCCAAATTAGGCAAAATATGACGAGAAATGATATAAAAATTACTCATGCCGAAAGCCTGCGCCGCCTCAATATATAATTTCTGTTTGATGCCCATAATTTCGCCCCGCACAACGCGGGCAATTTCTACCCACATCGTCAGTCCGACAGCCACAAAAGCCACCCAAATTCCTTTGCCCAATGCCATACTAATCGCAATCACAAGCATAATACTCGGAATAGACCAGACCACCGTCATCAACCAAGTAATGAAATTATCTATTCTGCCACCGAAAAAACCCGCTATTGCCCCCAACGAAACGCCCAACATTAATGAAATGACCACCGAAATAAAACCGATTGATAATGAAATTCTTAGCCCAAATAATAACATACTGAGCATATCTCTGCCCGATAAATCCGTTCCCAAATAATAGGTGCGCTCCTCGATATTATGCTCTTCAAATTCGTGAATGAGTGCGTCCAGTGTCGTACTTTTGACTTCGCCCGTGATGTCCACATAAACGTATTCTCCATTTTTTTTGGTGAATGTACCTTTTTTTTCCATATCCAACGCTTTCACGGCGTGCAACAAAAAATGAGCTTGTTCCACAGGCTCTTTACCAATCTTAAAATAGACCGAATCGCCCTCGATGCGATAGCTGGAAATAGGCGTTTCGGAGTACGGATTTTCTTGTCCCTGATACATTCGTTTAAAAAAATTCCCTATTTCGACATCACGGTTAAGCCTGATTTTAAGAATTTTAGTCGTAAATCCGGGCGTTTTTTTTGAAATAATTTCCGAACCATTATTGACATGAGGCGTATTGTCGGGCATCAAAATATACCCCATCGCCACCAGAATATGCGAGATAATAATGATCGCCAAGCCAAACATAGCGGGCTTATTTGCAAACAAACGTTTACGGACGTAATAAGTGGGCGATTTGTTAATTTGTTCGGACATCATTTTACGTTATTGACCAAAAACCTAACCTTAGGATGAGTGGAGTTTCCCACAATTTTAGCCAAAAAAACCATCAATATCAAATCACGATTTGCCTTTGAGTCTGACTGCTGTTTTCCTGAACTCAAAGCCTAAAAAACGTGCGCCAGAATTATAAATCACTACTTACTTTGACATTTTTGCGCTTTTCCACATCATACACCTCGCTACTGCCTGATAATTCGGGATTTCGGGCAGGAATCGAAATTTCAAGACGCTTGTCGGTCAGCCATTTTATTTGGGCATCCGCCGCCGTTTTTTCATAAATTAGTTCGTTGTTTGATACCTCAAAAAGCATCAAATGCAACTGCTCGGTAGGGCTATTTTCGGTTTTTTTATGAATCACATAGCAAGCCACGTGCGTTCCCGATGCGTTATAAAGTTTGGTATAAGATTGCTTGAACTTTTGTGATGCAATCGACTCAAAATCAGCTTGTTTGGATGCTGATTTGACGCTACCTTCTGTGCTTTTACAGCCCGAAATCATTAGGCTTAACAACAAAAATAAACATCCAATATATTTCATAATTCAACGAGTTTAGTAGTACAATTTAGGAATAAAAATTTAGGTTAATTCAATAACTTTTTGAAAAAATCAAAATGCGCCTTGATGGATTTTTTCCAATATTTTCGGCTATGATTGCCCGCCTGCGAAATAAATTTCGCCTTGATTTCATGCTTTTTGCAAAGTTCATCAATTTCTACATTGCGTGCATAAAAAAAATCTTCTTCACCACAATCGAAAATAAAAGTCTTGTCTTTTCCTTTGATATTCAATAAGTTACCTCGAACCGTATAGTTTTCCCACATTTCGGCATCGTATTCTCCCAAATAATTTGCCACGCCAAAACGAGCCGTTTTTGGGATAAAACTAAGCCCACCACTCGTGCTTCCTGCACTTCGGAAAAAATCGGGGCGTTTCAGAAATAAATACAATGCGCCATGTCCGCCCATGCTTAAACCCGTGATAAACAGATAATTAGCATCCAGATTGTAGGTCTGAATCGCCTTCGGCGCAAAGGTTTCAAAAAAGAACGTTTCAAATTGCATTTTCGGATTGATGGGGCTATCCAAATACCATGAATCGTAATAACCATTTGGACAAATAATTACCATGCCGTAAGTATCCGCATAATGCTGTAAATCAATGATTTTGCCCCATTGTTGGTAATCTCCGCTCCAGCCGTGCAACATAAAAACAGCGGGAAATTTTTTGGTTTTGGTGTAATTTTTTGGCAAATACACTTGGGCAGTATCGGCATAAGGTACATACTCACCCGAAACCATGAATACATTTTGAGCATTTAATGTATTGATAATCAATACGATACAAACCAAAATAAATCCGTATGCAATCTTGTTCATATGATTTTAGGAATTGAAGTAACGTAATTCAAATAACATGGGGCATTGGACAAAAGATTCTATCGGATGCGGTCAAATGAATTTTTAACTAATTTTTCATCTTTCCAGATAAACCGATTGGCAATAAAATTACAGGCTAACGCAATGATAATCAGAATAAAACCAATCCCAAAACTGCCTTGAGCAGGGTCGGTAAATAATTTTTCGCCCTGAATGAGCATGAAAGTTGATGCCGCCAAAGTCGATGCCATAATAATCGTATTCCCCAAGTTGAGTTTGACCTGAAGCATCCGATTTTTATAACTAAAAATAGACGTAAATGCCACAGTAACCGACAGAAAAGCCAAACCCATGATGAACATCGTATTCTGTTCGGAAATTAGGACAGAGCCTTTATGATACGTCAAATAAAGTGCATTCAGTTCGGCGATTTCACTGGTTTGGACATTGAATTTTGTCCATAATGGCACAAAAATCATGGCAGTCATGCAAATTGCCGCTATCAACAGCAAAACGGATTGGACTCGTTGAATCATTTTTAATGGATATTTTTACGTATTTTGAAGAAAAATCATTTCTGACACAAAAATAACTGAAACTTCCGACAAATGAATACAAAATACGTAATAACCGCTCGTTTGGTGGATTCCGAAGCAGATTTTGAAATTGCCAAACAAATTCGGCATCAGGTTTTTGTCCTCGAACAGGGCGTGCCTCTCGAAGAGGAATTTGATGAATATGACCTCAAAGCACGCCATATTTTAGCTTTCCAAAATCACATTCCTGTCGGCACGGCACGCTGGCGCAAAACCAAAACAGGCATCAAATTGGAGCGGTTTGCCGTCATCGAATCGGCACGAGGCAAAGGAATCGGCACGGCTTTAGTCCAGAAAATACTCGATGAAATTCATGCCAATTCATCGGAATCCGAAATGTATATCTATCTCCATGCCCAGATTTCTGCCATGAATTTATACGCAAAATTTGGCTTCCAGAAAGTCGGCGAAATGTTTGAGGAATGTGAGATTCCACATTTCAAAATGGAAAGATTTGCATCCCGTTAAGATTTTTTTTGATACGCCTCAAACTTTTATAATGTATTGATAATCAATATGATATAATCGTATTTAGCGATATTCGTTTCAATCAACTCCATACTTTTATTTCAAGTTTCATATATTTAAAACTTCTTTATTATCTGTTTCCATAAATTCAATTTTATCAATCTCTTTCATTATTCTATCCGTTTCGCTCAATGCCACAATGATTTTTTGATAATGCAGAATATCGTCAAGCTCCAATTTGTGGTCTTTGCGGTCTTTGAGCCATTTTTGGGCGGGTTGGTAGCCACCAATGTAAAACTCCCAAGCCACTTGCGGTACATTGTCAAAATATTGTGTTTCATTAATGAAAACACGCCCCAGACCTGATAGGTTTTGAAAACCTGTCAGGTCTAAACGAGGCTTCACCACCACATTATCGCCATCCATTGGATATTGCGTAATGTATTGCTCCACTTTTGGACTTTCCAATAAATGAATTTGGCGCATTTTTCCGCCTAATTTTACCAATTTCCAAAAAGTAACAGCGTCTTTTGGATAAGGCACTTTCGGAAAATCAATTTTTAAAAACTCCTTGTATTTTTCTCGGTATTTTGGCGAATGCAATACGGCATAAATGTAATCCAAAATATCAATCGGAGCGAAAGTATTTTCGTTGGTTTCTTTTTCGTTGGTAAAAATCAAACCTAAATTCTCTGCGATTTGCTGGACGATTTTTTTGTCCAAATTCGGCACTCTTTCTTGTGTAGCAAATGACAGGCTTGGCATAGGTTTTTGACTGTTTTTATCGGAGCGTATGTTTTGAATATCGCTAAAATCTTTTGGCTCATCTGTAAGATTAGGTGAATTATAAAAAAAAGTATATTTTTGAAA
>CAZNYR010000109.1:0-5304 GCA_964577275.1 uncultured Cytophagales bacterium
GCATAATGACAATGCGCTCCTCAACAGATTTGCCCTCTAAGGAGTCCAGTTGTTGCGCTAAGGCAATAGCTCCAAAGAATAGTCCATAAATCCACAACATGAACAAAAATCGTATCGTTTTCATCGGATTAAATGATATAAATGAGGAACATCCAAATTTGGTATTTTCCTTAATTTGGAAATAACTACATGATTATCAAATAATTATATCGTATCGAATTATCCAATATTCACGAACTTATTCGCCATTTTTGATTCTAAATACAAGAATCCAGCCAGAGAATGTAGGTCAAATCAACGACTTCGCATCTCATTTGAAAGATACTAAATTTATTAGATATTTTCATATTCGATAACTTTTTAACCCAAAAAATTCGACCCAAAAACCCCAAAAAAGTTTATGGATTTATCCAATCTATTCCTTTGGTGAGCCAAGCTAACGTTTGGGCTTCTTTGGAATCAGATTCGGGCTGAAAATCATATTCCCAGCCTGCCAAAGGCGGCAAACTCATCAAAATAGATTCGGTGCGTCCGTTGGTATCCAGCCCAAATTTTGTGCCTTTGTCCCACACTAAATTAAATTCCACGTAACGCCCTCGGCGCAATTTTTGCCAATTCAATTCCCGCTCACCAAACGGTAATTCGTGATTTATCCGCATCAAATGCGTATAAATTGGCGCAAACGATTTGCCCACATCTAACACAAAATCAAGGAGTTGGGATTTCGTTTTGGCGGGAGTTTCCTTCAGATGGTCAAAAAATATACCGCCCACGCCTCTGGTTTCGTTCCGATGCTTGAGAAAAAAATAATCATCTGCCCATGCCTTAAACTTTGGATAATAAGAGGCATCGTGTTTATCACACACATTTTTGAGGGCTTGATGAAAATATGTTGCCTGCTCCAAATCGACATAGTGTGGAGTTAGGTCGATGCCACCCCCAAACCAAAAAACGCCGTTTGACATTTCAAAATATCGGATATTCATATGAATTATTGGCACGTGCGGATTTTGCGGATGCAACACAATCGAAACACCTGTGGCATAAAAATCAGCTTCATCTAACGCTAAGGTTTTCAGGATTTTAGCGGGCGTTTTTCCATAAACCGCCGAGAAATTTACACCGCCTTTTTCGATAATATGACCCGCCCGAAAGACACGAGTACGCCCGCCACCCCCGCCAGTGCGTTCCCAATGGTCTTGCTGAAACTGCGCCCTGCCGTCTGCCTCTTCGAGTGCCTGACAAATCGAATCCTGAAGTAATCCAAACTGTTCGGTAATATGTGCTTTCATGATGTGAAATTTGAATCTAACTCCTTGATTATCAAATAATTATATCGTTTCAATACATCGTATTACTTCAATAACCAAATCAGAAAGCGAAAATACTGATTTTATCCTAATTTTAGAAAGTGGACTTGGCTTGGCTTTTTGATAGGCGCAGCAGATTCGGATGAAGCAGGGCGTTGTTTTTTATCAAAAGCATTGGTCAATAAAAAAATGAGGCGATACATGATTTTGTTTTATTTTTTAGAATTATCTTACACGACAAATGTAAATATATTTGATGCGGAAATCCTAACAAAAATATCATTTTTTCGTAGCGTCATTTCAAAAAAAATAACTTTGCGCTAAAATTCTCCTAATAATTCAAGAATTTGGAGGAAAATTTCAAATTCTTCGGGACAAGCCACCGCAAAAACCGTCATCAAAAAACCAGCAGTAAGCCACGCCATTCGTCCGATGCCATCGCCCTCCACAAGGGCAATTCCTAATCCTAAAACCAATAAACCCAGAAAAAGCCCGAATAAATATCGTCCGATAAATTGCAGTGTGCCTTTTCCATAAGCCATAAATGCCCCAATAATTGCCGCCCCCAACAAAAATAATAACACCATACCTAATTTGAAATAAAAATCCCGAAGCCAATCATTGGTTCGCTTACGTTTGTGAGATTTGAAAAATTTTTGTGCTATTATTTTTTGTGATTTTTGAAGAATCTTTTGAACTTTAGAAAGTTTTTGAGCTGATTTTTTTGCAATTTTATGCTCATTTTGAGGTAAAATCCTACGTGTCGAATCTGTTACCTGAAGCGCAAACGCATCGAAGCCAAACAGCCAAAATAGACCACACCAAGAAAAAACCATCACAAATTTCATGCACTTATTTAGTTACCCGCCATATCCAATAACGGCAAATTGACCGTAAAATATACGTCAGAAACTTCAATAAATATTTCACGTTGCGAAACTAAGGCATAACGACTCCGAATGCCCGCCAAAATACTGCGAGGCGAATAATCGGGTTTGGGACGGCGTTGAATATTATTCCGAATGACGAGGCTTTTGTCATGCTCCGAAAAAATTTCGATATGCAACGGTTTATTTTCTTGTAACTCATTGTGTTTGAGGGCATTCTCAATCAAAAGTTGAATCACCAAAGGCGGCAAAAACTTGGTATCTAACCACTCATCCGATAAGTTAATATCCAGAACAAAGGCATCGCCCAGACGCGTTTTGAGGAGATGAAAATACGCATCGACCAAATTCAGTTCATCCCGCAAACGAACCGGATGCTGATGCCGATGCTCCACGACATAGCCATATACTTCGATAAATTTTTCGAGAAAAAACGAGGCTTGTTTGGGGTCAGTTTCAGTGAGTTCGGCTAATTTTTCAGCATTGCGAAGCGAAAAAACAGGGTCAATGTAATTTTGTAGTGTTTCGAGTTGTTTTTGCAATCGTTCTTGGCATAATTCTTCGTTCCGAACTTGGGCAGTCTGCCATTTTTTCAAGAAATGAGCCGCATAATAAATCGAAACCGCAGGCAAAGAAACCACAATTCCCAGCACATTTACGGCAATTAATTGATAAAATGAAGGTACATATTCGGTCAGACCAATACGAATAAATAAATATGTAAGATTTACACAAATTAAGGAATAAAACAGCACAACAATCATTTGGATAGATAATCGTTTGGCTTTGTAAGTATTCCATGGATATTTATCATCCAAATATTGAGCAATCTGTCGGTTGCCGATACCCAAAAGCATCAACAAAATGATTACCCAAAACAAGGCGATGTACACTTCGGGGTTGGAATCCGAAAATTTCCGATAAACAGGATAAAAACTTGCCAGCAAAGCGGACAGCATCAAAATAATATGACGATTTTGTAGTTTCATGCCTTGTTTTATCCCAAAATATTTACTTGTGTAACAAATTATACAAAGACAAAAATACTAATTTTTTTGAAAATTTTAGAGCCGCACACCCACCGTCAGGATGTCATCTCGTTGGGCTGTGCCTTGCATATGCCGATAAAGGCTGCGTTCGATTTGTTTTTGTTGCTCCAAAATCGGAAGAGGCGCAACCTGTTGGAGCAACTCCAAAAACTGCTCCCGCCCGAATCGCTCTCGATTCAACAAATTATTTTGGTCAATCAGCCCATCGGTCGTCAAATAAATCATGCTTTTGGGCGATGCCATAAAGGATTGCGATGTAAAATGTTTTTGTTCGTTTTGTCGTCCGCCGATAGATTTTCGTGTGCCTTTTATGATTTGCATTTCGCCTGTTTCTGTGATGCACGTTAAGTGATGTTTTGCGCCTGCAAACCTCAGCCGAAAGCGGTTTTTGTCCGATTTCTGGAGCGCTAAAATACTCATATCCATGCCATTACGGTCGCCTGTGTCCTTTTGGCGCAAGGCAACTTTGACCGATTCGTGCATCGCCCACAGGATTTGAGCTGGCTCTACCACATCATCCATGTGGATAATTTCGTTCAATAATAAACTTCCAATCATAGTCATAAAAGCGCCCGGTACCCCATGCCCGGTACAGTCGGCAACGGTCAATAAAACCGTATTTTCGACCTTATCAACCCGATAAAAATCACCAGAAACCACATCCTTAGGATGATAAATCAAAAAATAATCGCCCAATAATTCCTCCATTCGCTCTTCGTCAGGAAGGACGGCACGCTGAATCAATAAGGCAGCTCGGATACTCTCCCGAATACGTAAGTTTTGTTCTTCAATTTTATTTTTTTGACGATAAATTTGCGTTACGTCCTGCCCGACCGAAATAATCTTGTGTGGATTGCCTTTGCCATCCAAAATAGGCGCAAATGTTTCGGCAAAATGGATATGTTTTCGGTTCACAACCAATTCAGATTCACGGGTTTGGGCATTTCCTTGTGTCAGATTTTGCCAAAATTGCCGTACTTTCTCAATCTCTTCGGGTGTGCGAGTTTTGGCACTGCGCTCAAATTGGGTAATGTTTTTGCCAATTAATTCGTGGCGTTTGACATCAAAAATTTGAGCCGTTTTATAACTGATATTCAGGATATTACCCATCAAATCAAATTCTGTAATTGGCGCATGAATATAAATCGCATCCAATACGGCAGTAATTTCGGCTTCTCGGACGGCTAATGTTTCGAGAATGGCTTGTATCTCTTCTTTGTTTTGTTTGAGGGTTTCTTTGCCTGTTTCCAGTTCTTCATTTTTTGCCGTGATGTCTTTGGTGTGTATTTTGAGGAGTGTATTTTGATGTATGATTTTTTGATTTTGTGCTAAAATTTGGCTTTTTTGTGCTTCAATTTCTTCATTTTTCTCGGCTAAGACTTGGTGCGACTTCGCTAAGACTTGGTTCATATTTTCCAAATGCCTTTCGTATTGGATATTCATTTTTTGCATAAAAATAAATCCCGAAGCGATAATCAAAAACATAAATACCTGTGGCACTTTTATCAAAAGCCAATCCGAAATTGTCCAGTGAATATCATCCGATAACATCGAATATGCTATGTCATACCCCGTAATGAACATCAAGTTTAGTGTCGAAACCAATATAAACCATGATTTTTCCCGACTGTAATCAATCAACAAAAATGGATACACACAAAAAACCACACTCCCCAACAAAACCGCCGAATAATGTTCGGTGTTATGCACTTCTATCACGGGAAAAAATATAGTAACTAATGTCGGCAAAATACTTAATAACACTCTGGAATACAGGGTTTTATAAAAATAATTTAACCCAAAAACCCCCGCCAATAATCCTGAAAAGAGCAAAAAACCAAACGCAAGAGCATATTCTTGCACTACCCATGCCAGCCCCATCGAGCCGAAAAGTAAAGGTAAAGTAGCCCAACTGATGCGATTAGACAAAATAATTTGGCGTTTCAGCATCACACTCATCGAGTCTTTGACCCCGAACTGAAACCAAGGAAAGGTTGAAAACTTCATGTATTTGTTGATATAAATAGCCAATACCGATGATTCAATCACAAATATTAT
>CAZNYR010000109.1:5314-12684 GCA_964577275.1 uncultured Cytophagales bacterium
TTGAGTTTAGCTTTTATTGTTACGATATAACTTTCTGATTATCAAATAATTGCGTTGTATCATCATGCAATAATTATGTCATAGTTCACACATATTCTACAAATATAATACCTTAAATCATTTGTCCATCGATTAAAATTGGGATATTCCGAATTGAGTTCAGGGTCATGCGGTTGGCATATTTTTTAGTTTTGTAAAAAGCTCAAAATATTTAGATTCATAATCGTAATGTCTTCGGGATTTTTTTCGATTTGCTCCCTGATAATCAGGTGTTTAAAATGTATTTTTTGTATAAATTGTGTCATTTTTCGATACGAATTAGGCGGAATAAATACAGCCAAATCCTGCGTTGGCATACGAAAAAATAAATCCGCCGCAAACACATTAGGTTTATTTGTCTGAATGTGATAAGGCTGCCACTCGATTTGGGTTGGTTCGTCCAATCCAAAAACTATCGCCCGAAACGCCCGATGTTGCCACATCCGCAAGGCAAATCCAGTTTTGAGCAATTCGAGATTGGCATAAATGGGTATTTCTTCAAATAATTGTAACTCGTTGATTTGTTGTGTGTTAGCCTGAAAAATAATTTTGGGCGACCCCACGCCTCCCATCCTAATTTTTTGGAATAAAGAAAATTCGCCACCGAAGTTCGCACAGATTTTGGGCGGGATTTGTCCGTTGGGCATAAGTATGAGTAGTTTCATGGCTTTTCTTTTTTAGGATACAAAAATAAACGAATCTGGCACAAAACCCACGCAATCGGCGATTCATTTGGGGGGTTTCCAAAAAATAAATTTTTGGTTTTCAGATTTTTACTCTTAAATTCTGACCACAAAATCCGTGATGCGCTTAGTTTTGGAATTTTTTTTGGTCAAATAATTGTTGTCTTGTAAATTATGAATTAAAGACAATATTAACTTTGATACGTCTTATTTTCTTTGCCGAATTGTTGCTTTTTATTCTATAATTTTGTTTATTGATAAAAAATTAGGGTTCTATTTTTATGGACGAATCGCCTCGTTAGTTCACACACGTTTGCATGGAAACGAAAACAATTATATTTTACAAAGGAGTTTTTGACGACCAAATCCTGAATCGCATCGGCAATTTTATGCGGGGCGGAGGGCTGAATAACGGAAAAGCCGAAAAGCGATTATTTGCCATTTTTATCGAATTAGCCCAAAATATCTCGTATTATTCGCTCGAAAAACCCTTTATCGGCGCACAGCCCGACCCCTACGGCATCGGAGAAATTATGCTCCACGAAACCACAAATTATTTTGAATTAGTTTCTCGGAACTTAGCGCCCGCCAGTTCGGTTAAAAAACTGACCGAGCGATGCCAAAATATTCAACAAATGGAACGCGAACAACTCCGCACTTATAAGAAAACACTTCGGAGCGAGCCTCGCCGAGAAGGACAAAAAGGCGGTAATATTGGGCTGGTGCAAATTGCGCTCAAAGCCGATTACCCGATTGAAGTTCAGTTTGAAAAGAAGGACGAACACGCTTTTTGGTATCAAATGAAGGTCAAAATCAATAAAAACTAAACCTCTTTTTTGACCATTTTTTCCATGAAACACAAGCTAATGTATCTGATTATCGGGCTTTTAGGTCTGATTTTCGCTCCGCTTTATGCACAAGACCCCCAACTGACGCAATTTAATCATTCGCCCGTTTATCTGAATCCAGCCTTCACAGGCACCACCGAAGAGTTCCGATTCGCTTTGGTACAACGCCTGCAATGGCAGAGCCTCGAAGCCAAAAACCAAACCACCACCTTTTCGGGCGAATGGAACATGGATTTTTTGCGAAGTGGATTCGGCTTGCTCATCACACACGACCAAGCGGGTGCCTATCGAATGAATACCACAGGAATCGGCGGAACGTATAGTTTTATGGTGCCGATTCAGGATTGGATATTACGCTTGGGCTTACAGGGAACTTATTTTCGTAAAAGTCTGGATTTCAACAACTTAGTTTTTGTGAGCGAAGTATTTGACGACCAAACAGGCGTTTCGGAAATTCCTTGGGGGACGAGTCATGGTTTTTTTGACTTTTCGGGCGGTTTACTTTTCCATAACGAACGTTTTTGGGGTGGCATGAGTTTGCATCATATTTCGCAACCCAATCAGTCGATTTTGGGCGTACAATCCAATTTGGCGCGCCGATTTTCGGTGCATGCGGGAGCTACTTTGGAGATTTATACGGGAAATGGCAACGTATTTATGATGCCTTCTTTTCTCTACAAACGACAGGGCGGCGTACAACAACTGGATATTTCTTCTCGCTTTGGGTTTCAGCACAGCCCCATTTTACTGGGGATTTCGTATCGAGGCATTCCTTTCCAGAAAACATACAGCACCCTCAATCAGGATGCCGTGGCATTTATGGCGGGAGTTTTGTTTGAAAAATTTACCTTTGCATACAGCTACGATTTGACCGTTTCGGGGTTGGCACCGTATTCGGGAGGCTCGCACGAAATCGGTTTGGTTTGGGAATTTGCCTCCGATGCTTATTATCGGCGCACCCGCATCAAATGTCCCGCTTTTTTCGGGCGTTAATATCTAAAGGCATCAAATGACGCTATTATTTTGGAAAACTTTAAAAAAAAAAAAAACGAAGCAATGCGCTTGCCTGACATCCACCTAACTATTTGATTTTTAACATATTTTCAAATAATTTTTTATCCCATTTCGGATATATGGATTGGTATAATTTGGTGTCAAAATATTTGGACATAAGTCGGAAAAGTAAACAAGTCGCCTTTTTATTTCGTATCAAAACTTGATTTTGTATTATTTTATATTCAAAAAATACAGTTATTTGCATCGAGCATGATGGTCAAATTTTAACAAAATGGAATTTATCAGCCCCAAATCAAGTTATAAAATGGTAAATTTGGAGATACGCCCCTCGAAAGGGGGAAAATCCCTACGAGCCATCGAATTGGCTTTAAAACTTTTTTATCTTGATACCAAATCGTACAATTATTCGGATTTTAGACGTTTAAGATTCAGAAACGATGATATTTTTTTAACACCCAAAAACAAATTTTAGCAATTTATCAAAATCCTTGTATTTGCCGATGATTCAACATAATACGCCATGCTTATTCATTCAGCCATAGCATATAGATTTTTGAAAATATTTTGAGTATTGAAGCAACTGTATTTTTTAGACAAATTTGGATATAACTTATTGATTATCAAATAATTACATTATTTCAATGCTTGATACTAAACTTGTTGATACCAAAAAAAAACGTACATACAATTTAAATTATGAGAATCGGAATCGTCATTAATTCCTCTTGGAATATCCATAATTTTAGACTGGGCTTAATTGAATCATTTATAAAAAGCGGACACCAAGTCATCACCATCGCCCCCAACGACGGTTACGCTACGAAACTCAAGGCAATAGGATGTGAATTTTATGAATTAGATATGAACTGTAAAGGTTCAAATCCGCTACAAGACCTGCTGTTAGTCAGGCAGTTAGTCAAAATATATCGCCAAGCCCAGCCCGATGTAGTTTTGCATTATACCATCAAGCCGAATATTTATGGGTCGTTGGCAGCCAAAATTTTAGGGATTCCCGCCATCAATAATGTAACAGGATTAGGCACGGTTTTTTTACGAGAAAATCTGACGGCAAAAATTGCCAAAAATCTATACAAATTTACCTTTCAATTTCCGCACACCATTTTTTTTCAGAATCAAGATGATCGCCAATTATTTATCCGCAAAAACCTTGTAAATCAGGAAGTTACGGATTTATTACCCGGTTCTGGTGTGGACTTAGACCATTTTTCGCCGACCGAAAAACCGCATAAAAACCCGAAGTTTACTTTTTTGGTCATTGCCCGAATTTTGTATGATAAAGGCATTTTGGAATATATCGAAGCCATCCGAATTTTACAGGCGCAAGGCATTCGTGCCAAATTTCAGTTATTAGGCAAAATCGAAACTGACCGCAATTTGGGCGTTCCCAAAGAACAGGTCGAAAACTGGGAAAAAGCAGGCTTCATCGAATATTTAGGCACCGCCGAAGATGTTCGTCCGATGATTCAACAGGCTGATTGTGTGGTACTTCCGTCTTATCGAGAAGGCACGCCCCGCACACTGCTCGAAGCCGCAGGCATGGGCAAACCGATTATCACGACCGATGTAGCGGGCTGTCGAGAAACTGTGGAGCATGGTTATAATGGTTTACTGTGTGAAGTCAAAAATCCGAAAGATTTAGCCGAAAAAATGTGCCAAATGTTTGCCATGAATGAGCGTAGCCTCAAAACGATGGGCATGAACAGCCGAAAATTAGCCGTAACCAAATTTGACCAGCGCATCGTTATCCAGAAATACGAGCGCGCCGTGAATCGGATTGCGGAGTGTAAAGGTAAATCATTGCCTTTTCCTGTGCCAACACCCACATTCGCCGAACAAAAACCAATTCCCGTCTATGCGTATGCACGCACCAAAGGCAACTGAAGAGGGATTCAAAAATTATATTATGAATTGAGTATCACGGCTTTAGTGTTGATTCAGTTTTTTTGAAAACTCTGAATGATAGAATTTTATTTTGGTATTATTTGCATTTGACAATGACAAAAGTATGGTCATCGTGAGGTTCTTCCTTGCCCAAAAAATCGTACAAATCTTCGAGCATCAGGCGCGTAAAGTCCTGATTAGAAGCGGCATGGAATTTTTCAAAAAAATCTTTGAGGCGTTCGTAGCCGTATTCCTCTCTGGTTTGTGGATGCTGCGCCTCGACAATTCCATCGGTATAAAGCAATAACATATCTCCTTTTTGATAATTAAAACATTCGACTTGGATGTGTTCTTCGTAATTTTTACGCAAAATGCCCAATCCCAATCCCTCGCCACTAAGATAGGAAGCGACTTTATTTTTCTCGGAAAAGTACAAAGTAGGACAATGTCCGGCGCGTGCATAATACATCTTATGGAACTCAATATCAATGATAAAGTAGGTGGCAGTCATAAATGAGCCTTTGCCCAAACATCGGCAAAGTGCATCATTAGCAAACTTCATAAACAAATCTGGGGTGAGGTCAAGTTGCACCAGGGTATGAAACACGCCTTTCATTTGTGCCATATTAAAAGCCGCCGAAGTTCCTTTGCCTGATACATCGCCGATAATCAAGGCATATTTTTTGGGGGAGAGCTGAAAATAATCGTAATAATCACCGCCGACTTCCTCAAACGAAAAAGACTTGGCAATAATTTCGATGTGTTCGTTGTCGATTTCTAATTTGGGGAGCAAACGTTTTTGTACCTTTTTGGCGGTCATCATTTCGCCTTTATAACGCTCATTTTCAACAGCTTCCGAAATTAATTTGAAGTTATCTAAGGTCAATCCTGCTTGTGCGGCATACGTATTAATCAAATTAACCATTACATTATCAAAGGCATTATTGACCTTTTTAAGAATGACCATCGACCCCAAGATTTCATCCTGTTGCGAAAGCAAAGGCACAGCCAATACGGAGCCAAAACGAATGGGCTTATCATCTGATTTTGAGAGCATTTTACGAGAAAACCGCAACAAATCCGAATAATCATAACCTGTATTGAGGATGGCTTGTCGGATATTTTCGGCTTCATTTTTTTCGATATTTTTACAAATAAACCGCTGATGTGGCTTCTGGATTTCGAGCCAAACGGCATCTGCTTTCAGATTGTTAATGGCACTATCGAGCAGGGTTTCGTAGATTTGCTCTTCGTTTTGTCCTTCCAGAATAGATTCGGTAACTTCCTGATGCCCAGATATTTTCGAGAATTTTTCTTCAAAAACCGAAGAAGTCGGTAAGTTAAATAAGGTTACCAAAGTAGAAGCTGCGCCATAAATTGCGGTAAAATAAGTTAATGAAGATAAAAATATACTTTGGGACAAATCAACTGAAATGGGCTTTAGGGCGGTATTTTCATTGAGCAATTCGTAAAAATAGCCCAAACAAACCATAATGACAATCATATAAAACAATCCCATGATTTTTTGGCGAAAATTCATGAAGGCAATCCAACTTAAATTAATGGATAATACCAATGAAAATAAAAGCAATAAAATGATGAGCGGAAAGAACAAAAGTTGGATAAGTTCGATATGAAAAAAATGCAAAAATAAAGTCGAAATGAGCAAATATTCGAAGATATGCCATATTTTATTGACGTATCGGATGCGCGTATAAAGAATAAGTTTTTTCCACTTCAAAAAAATCGAAAGCATGAAAAAAATCATCAATCCCAATTCGACTTGATACAAAAAATTGAGCATCAAGAATCCAATATCAGAGGTTTTTTTTTCGATTTCAGTCATGACAAACGTAATCAGAATCGAGAGCAACGTGGTGATGGTGGCAGTCGAAAACAAACCCCAGAGAATGTTATAGAAGTCGATAGTTTCCTCCAAATCTTGCCTTTTTTGGAGATAGACGTAAGAAGAAAAGATAGAAAAATTGAGCAATAAAGCCTTGATAAACAGCGGAATATCGACACGGTCGTTGCATAGGACAAAATATTGCTCGGTGAGCAACAAAATGACCAAAGACAACCAACCCAGCACTCCGAGTACGGCAAAGAGGCGTTTATATTTTTCTTCTGTGATGATCATGTGGAAAAATCCTAAAAGCGACCTGCCAAATTATGCAAATCTGGCAGGTTTAAATTCATTTTCGTATAAATTTACGCTTAAAATTTGATTTTTCCATAACAAAAGTTGGGAAAATCCGTAAAAGGCAAATTTATCGGCTATAATTGGGGGCTTCGCGCGTGATAATAATATCATGCGGATGGCTTTCACGGACACCTGCGGCAGTAATTTTGACAAAATCTGCCTTTTCTTGTAAGGTTTCGATGTCTTTTGCGCCACAATATCCCATGCCCGCCTTCAATCCGCCGATGAGTTGATATAACACTTCCGACACCGTGCCTTTGTAGGGAACTCGCCCGACAATGCCTTCGGGGACAAGTTTTTTGATGTCATCTTCGGCATCCTGAAAATAGCGGTCTTTCGAGCCTTCTTCCATGGCTTGGAGCGACCCCATGCCTCGATAAGTTTTGAATTTTCGTCCCTCTAATAAAACCATTTCGCCGGGAGCTTCCTCCGTGCCTGCCAGCAAAGAACCAATCATGACCGCACTTGCGCCCCCAGCAATCGCCTTGACAATATCACCCGAAAACCGCACGCCACCATCGGCAATAACAGGTACTCCCGTACCTTTGAGAGCTTCGGCTGCTTCTATGACCGCCGAAAGTTGAGGCACGCCCACGCCAGCAATGACTCTGGTCGTGCAGATGCTGCCTGGTCCTACGCCCACTTTGACCGCATCCGCACCCGCATCGGCTAAGGCTT
>CAZNYR010000110.1:0-4864 GCA_964577275.1 uncultured Cytophagales bacterium
GATAAAACTTTAAACTGAAGTATTTATCCGAATTTCCGAAAATAATTCAAAAAACACGAAAAATTATGGCTACGCAAGTATCTCCCAATAAAGAATCTTTCCGCGACCGCCTGACTACGGTGGGCGATGACGGACAACGCAAGTGGATTTATCCGAAAAAACCATCGGGCAAATATTATACGATGCGGACATTCGTGAGTGTTGTTTTGTTGGTCTTTCTGTTCGGTGCGCCCTTTGTGCGTATTGGCGATAATCCCTTGATTCTCATGGATATTATCCACCGTAAATTTATTTTGTTTGGGGTTATTTTTTGGCCTCAAGATTTCATTATTTTGGGATTAATTTTTCTGACTTCGGTCATTTTTATTGTGCTTTTTACGGTGGCATTCGGACGGATTTTTTGTGGTTGGATTTGTCCGCAAACAATATTTATGGAAATGGTTTTTCGGAAAATCGAATACTGGATTGAGGGCGATTATACCAAACAAAAAAAGCTCGATAAACAGGCTTGGGATACCGAAAAAATCACGAAAAAAACGGCGAAACATCTGATTTTCTTTGCGATTTCATTTCTGATTGCCAATACGTTTTTGTCCTATATTATCGGCGTGGAAGCCCTTTATGACATCGTAACCGATAATCCCAAAGAACATTGGGCAGGCTTGGGAGCTATCACGGCATTTAGTTTGGCGTTTTATGGTGTTTTTGCGAAGTTTCGGGAGCAAGTTTGTACGATTGCCTGTCCTTACGGGCGTTTGCAGGGTGTTTTGTTGGATAATGATTCGATTGTCGTGGCGTATGATTATCGGCGTGGCGAGCCGCGCGGCAAACTCCGCAAAGGAGAAAAACGCTCTGATTTTGGCGATTGTATCGACTGCAAACAATGCGTCTTTGTCTGTCCGACAGGCATTGATATTCGGCACGGTACGCAACTCGAATGCGTGAATTGCACCGCGTGTATGGATGCCTGCGATTCGATAATGGATAAAATCAATAAGCCCAGAGGCTTGGTGCGCTACGATTCGGTTCATGGCATCGAAAAAAATCAAAAATTCAAAATTACGCCTCGCATCGGGGCTTATATCGTGGTATTGATGCTTTTGGTGGGCGTGATTGCAGGACTTTTGCTCACGCGTGGCGATTTGGATGCGACCCTGATGCGGTCAAGAGGACAAACCTACCAGAAAACAGCTACGGGGACATTTACCAATTTGTATAATTATAAAGTCATTAATAAAACCTCAAAAGACCGATTGATACGGCTCAAATTGATTTCGCCCGCCGATGCTACTGTCAAAATTATTGGGCAGGCAAAAGCCGAAAATCAAATCTTGATTCCAGCCGAAGAACTCATTACGGGTACTTTGATTATCGAAATGTCCAAAGAAACAGCCAAAAAACACAACCGAGAACTCGAAATGGGATTTTATGACCCCGAAGGCAACTTGATTCAAACGCTGGATTCCAAATTTATGAGTCCCTAAAAAAACCCGCAACCCAATTACTTTAATAAACCAATCGAGCCACAACCTTGAGTCGTGGCTCGATTTAATTTATAAATTACTGATTATCAACAAATTAATATTCTATCCTATTGAAAACTTTTGAATCGTTCAAACGCCTGTTTTTCGAGGGTTTCCCGATGGTCAGGATGTGCGATTTCGATCAGGGCTTTGGCTCTTTGACGTAAGTTTTTGCCAAATAAATTTGCCACGCCATATTCAGTTACGACATAGTGCATATGCGCCCGTGTCGTAACTACGCCTGCTCCCAAATTCAGATGTGGTACAATACGAGAAATTCCTTTTCGGGTAGTCGAAGGCAAGGCAATAATTGGTTTTCCGCCTTCGGAAAGTGCCGCCCCTCGAATAAAATCCATTTGTCCGCCTACGCCCGAAAATTGGTATGTACCAATCGAATCGGCGCAGACCTGCCCGGTAATATCCAGTTCGATGGCACTATTAATGGCGGTTACTTTCGGATTACTTCGGATAATTGCCGTATCATTGACATACGCCACATCATAAGCATGAACCGCAGGATTATCATGCACAAAATCATAGAGTTTGCGTGTTCCCATCACAAAAGTTGCAATCAGACGATTCGGATGTTTTTTCTTTAATTTATTGTTAATTACGCCACTTTCTACCAAAGGCAATACGCCATCAGAAAACATTTCGCTATGCACACCCAAATCCTTGTGATTTCCCAGACATTGCAACACCGCATCAGGAATCGCCCCGATGCCCATCTGTAAGGTTGCACCATCTTCAATAATGCCAGCAACATATTGCCCAATTTTCTGTTCGGTAGCCGTAATGCGGTCGGCATAACTGACTTCGGGCAAATCTTCATTAACCTGGACTAAGGCATCAATTTGAGAAATATGCAACAGCCCATCCCCAAAAACACGGGGCATCTTCGGATTGACTTGTGCAATGACATATTTGGCACATTGCGCCGCCGCCACCGCTGCATCCACCGATACACCCAACGAACAATAACCATGTTGGTCTGGAGGCGATACATGAAGCAATGCCACATCTAAGGGCAAAATATTTCGGCGAAATAATTGCGGGATTTCACTCAAAAAGACAGGAATATACGAACCTTGCTCGGCATTGACTGCCTTGCGGATATTACCCGATACAAAAAGCGAATTTATCCGAAAATTAGCCTTGTATTTGGGGTCGGAATAAGCGACATCGCCCAGCGTGCTGATGCCCGTAATTTCGACTTCTCGTAGCTCATCGGCACGCTCGACCAGCTTCTGAATCAGATGCAAAGGCGTAGCTCCGCTGCCATGCACAAAAATTCTATCGCCAGATTGGATAACCTTCAGGGCTTCTTCGGCGGTTTTGTACTGATAATTAGACATTTCGGGGTGTAGTTTGTGGTTATTAATTCTAATCAAAACTCAAAAATACGACCCCAAAAATACAAAAACGATAGCATAAGTCATTTTTGGAATAAAAATCACGCCTTATATCCAAATGTAAATTTATACTTGTATTTTGCTTTGGATATAATTTATTGATTTTCAAATAATTACATCGTTTTGATACGCACTACTAACTATTTCGTACTATTTATAAAATTAATCTTTGTAAAATACCGACCGCCATAAAATGCCATCTCAATAATTAGCAAAACAAACTAAAAACGTAGAATAACCTAAAACTCCATTGATGCACTCTTTTTCAGGAAGTTACTAAAAATAGTTGGTTCACACACAAGATAGCCTCATCTTTGTACTCAAAGATGTTTGATAATTTTACTAAATGATGAGAAATAATTACGTTTACATGACAAATCTGTTTCCCAAAACTCGTGAAACGAAGTTAGAAATTGACCTTTCGGCACTCAAGCATAACTTGGAATATTACAAAAAAAAACTACCATCAGACACCAAAATTATGGCAATGGTCAAGGCGGGTGCATACGGCTTAGGCGATTTTGGTATTGCCAAATTTTTGGCGAAAAATGGCGCAGATTATTTTGGCGTTGCCTATGTCGATGAGGGCATGATGCTACGAAAATATGGCATTCCAACACCAATTTTAGTCATGAATCCATCGGCAAATATTTTTGAAAAAGCACAAGAATTTGACTTAGAAATTAATATTTCGAGTTTTGATATTTTAGAGCAACTTATCCGATTTTCCGAACAAAAAATATCCGACTTGATGCCCCTAAATGTACACCTGAAAATTGATACAGGAATGCACCGTTTGGGTTTTTTGCCTTCCGAAATTGATGTATTAATTCCTAAGTTACAGAAAATCAAGGGGATACATTTTAAAGGTATTTTTTCACATTTGGCAAGCCCGAACGAAGCGACATTTACCAAGAATCAGATTCGTGCCTTTTATCAAATTGCTGAAAAAGTTGAAAATGCCTTACAAAAACCGCTGACTAAACATATTTTGAACTCGCCTAGTATTTGCCGATTTGCGGATGATGCCAGTGATATGGTGCGCTTGGGCATCGGACTTTATGGCATCGGAAATACCGAAGAGGAACAACAAAATTTGAAAACGATTGCCGTCATGAAAACGATTGTTTCGCAGGTCAAAACCTTACAAAAAGGCGATACCGTAGGATACAATCGACACGGCAAAATTAGCTTTGATAATCAAAAAATTGCAATTTTAGCCGTAGGCTATGCCGATGGATTTGACCGCCGATTCGGCAATGGTGTGGGCAGGGTCTTGATTAACGGCAAATCCGCCCCGATTATCGGCAATGTTTGTATGGATATGACCATGGTGGATGTTACGGGAATTGACCTAAAACAAGGCGATGAAGTCATCTTATTCGGTGATAATCCGACAGTTACGGAATTAGCCCACAACATCGGAACGATTCCTTACGAAATCTTTACCAGCATCGGCGAACGTGTCAAACGCATCTTTTATGCCCAATAAGCACAGGAGAAGTGCGCAAAAATCTCGGCAGAATGAACAAATTATCCGACAAAAAAGTTATTTTGCCAAAATATAATATTCACATAACGAGTAAATAATGAAACATAAACATCACTTTTTGCGATGGGCAGGAGCTGTGCTGTGCTGTCTATATCCGTGTTTTTTGCACGCTCAAGACCCCGAAAATAACGAGGATGAGTTCGATTTTAGTCAATACGAAGAGTCGGAGGTAAAGTCATTTTGTAATAACAAAATTATAAATTTAAGTCCCTCTAACTTATTGAGTATCAGCTATGATGCCGTCCTTCCGTTCGACCTCCAGTCCACCCAAACTGGCACGACAAACACCGCCACAAGTCCGATGGGCGTAAATCATGGCATTCGTCTGGAAACCAATTATCCGGTCATCTCCAAGAGTAACGTTATCCTGAATTTGT
>CAZNYR010000110.1:4874-9658 GCA_964577275.1 uncultured Cytophagales bacterium
TGTACGCCAATTATTGGCAAAGTTCCTACACTTCTTCGGCTACTTTTTCCGAACCCAATCAGGCATTTGCCCAAAATTTGAGTACGCATCCGATGCGGTCTTTGGCAGTGGGCGCGATTTTGTTTAAGCCTCTGGACGAAAAAAAATTCTTGCTTTTACAGGTCGAGCCGTCCCTAAATGGCAATTATAATTTTGGCGACATCGAACCCGATTTTAGCAAAATGAAATACTCGGTCGCCGCCCTATATGGTTGGAAAACAAATGATTACACCAATTTTGCCATCGGCGCAACCCGAACCTATCGAGGCGGAAGATTGTTACACATCCCGATTTTGATGTATAATAAAACCTTCAACGACCGTTGGGGCGCAGAATTATTGTTGCCCGCGCGCGGAAGTATGCGCTATAATTTTTCGGTCAAATCCCTTTTATTATTCGGTTACGAACTCGAAGGACAAAGTTATTTTATGCAAAATTCGGCAAATGCTCCCTTGAGTGCTTTTTCGGCTACTAATGAACTGGAATTGCGTAAATCCGAAATCCGTACACGAATACAATTCCGTAAATCCATCACCGATTTTATCTGGTTAGATGCACAGGCAGGCGTGCGATTGGCATATCGTTTTGACCTTGATGAAAACGCCCAAGCCACCGAAGCTCTGCTCGAAAATAACATCGGAACGCCACTCTATTTTCGGCTGGGCATTGCCTTGGTGAGTCCATAGAACTTGGACGATTCTAAGCCCAAATGTCAATAATTTGCAAAACTTTTGCCGATATAATTATTTTTTGGGCGTTACTTTATACCTTGAAAATCCATAAAATTAATTTCTACAACTCAAAAAAAATTTTAGACACATGAAACACACAGTTAAAATTTTTGCACTAATGATTTTCGTCTTGGCTTCAGGAATGGCACTCAAAAATTCGGATAATATCCTCAAAACCAGTCCAGAAGACCAAATTCTTGGCGACTGGCAGCCCAGCAATAAACGTTCCGTCATTCGGATTTATAAAGGGGTAAAAGCCAACGGAGAAGACCCAACCAAATATTACGGCAAAGTCGTTTGGCTCAAAGAACCCAACGATGACCAAGGCAATCCGCGAAAAGACATCAATAATCCCGATGAAAACAAGCGTAAACAAGCACTCAAAGGCATGATTAATATGAAAGAACTCGAATTTGTGGGCGATGAAAAAGAATGGCTCTGGGATAACGGTACTATTTATGACCCCAGTAACGGCTCAAATTATAGCTTTAAGGCTGAAATTTCACGTAAAAATCCAAATCAGTTGTTAGGAAAAGGCTATATCGGGGTGTCGCTCTTCGGGCGAGAAGACACATGGACTCGATTGGTCAAAAAATAATCCAATAATTTTAAATTAAGTCTGACCAAAAATTTGCCGTCAGACTTAATTTTTGAACTTAGAATACCATTTTTATATGCCTGTTTTTCCGCTATAAAGATTCAAATTCCCACCCGAATCCATCGAAAAATATGAGTTTTCTGTGTCATTCTTTCACGACATCATTTTGAGTTCATCTCCTCTCGAAATGCGTTTTTCGATTTGGTCAATGTCAATATTGGTATTAATTGCTAAGTAATAAAAATGGTCAAAATCTTCATATTTAACAAAATTTGGTAATGATTTCGCTCGTTTATCCATAAAAGTACGCATAAAATTCGGCGTGATTTCGCCCGTGAAAGGGTCTCTTGTCGGGACAACACAACGTTTGCAAATTTTTCGCCCACGCACCAGCACTTCGCCCACCCGAAAAAACGTATGCGAACGCAAGGGCGCAGTCAGTTGGTCTTCCCAAAAAGGAGGCGTATCAATCAGTTCGATATTTGCCCGAAACCGAAGACGGATATTTTCTAAGTCAAATTGTGGAAACCACGAATTGACCGTTTCGAGCGTTGCCTGACTGATGAAAGTCGGACCTCCTCGCTCCGAATCGTCAGGAAATCCAGCCACTTGATTTCGGCGCATAATGACCTGAAAACCAAAGTATTCGGACAAAAAATTTTGCAATTCTTGTCGGTCATTATCCAAATGAAAAACGCCTTGTTGTAGTGGTGTGGTCAGCGAAACTGTTTTTTCGTCCAGATTATATTTGGCACGAACGGCATGAATTTCAGGAAATTTTTTGCCGTGAATGTACTGCCCTTCGTGGGTCATTAACGCATATTCTCGGTCATATTCGAGCGCACCCGCAGGCAAAATTCGGCTGGATTCGATTTCTATGCCATCCAATGATTTGATGGGATAAACGGTAATTCTGCTCACTTTGGGTATCTGTTCCATAGGTTTTTTGGAGATGTGGTCATTGTTGTTTTCGCCGTAAAGAATGTGCCTTAAAAATATTTATTTTAGCAATATCAAAATACAAAATACAAAAATAGGACAGAAATAAAGAAAACCAGCCCCTAAAATAGTGGCGAAACTTTTTTGTACAATTTAAAAGACTTCCGATGAATGGGCGTAACGCCTTGTTTTTCAATACCTTCGTAGTGTTTTTTGGTAGGATACCCGACATTGGTTTCCCAGCCATATCCCGTATATTTTTGGGCATAATTTCGCATCAATTTGTCCCGATAAGTTTTGGCAAGTACGGAAGCCGCCGCAATTGAAAGATATTGATTATCGCCCTTGATAATGGTTTGATGAGGGATTTCTCGAAAATTTTTGAAGAATTTGCCGTCCACCAAAATCAATTCGGGCTGGAGCGTGAGTTTTTCCAGAGCAAGATGCATCGCTAAAATAGACGCATGAAAAATATTTATTTTATCAATTTTTTGGGGACAAACTTCGGCGATAGCCCATGCGAGTGCTTCTTGTTTGATTTGCGTTTCCAATTCGGTTCGTTTGGAAATGGTTAATTTTTTGGAATCCTTGAGTTGTTTGTTTTGATAATTTTTGGGCAAAATCACTGCCGCCGCCACGACCTCGCCTGCCAAACAGCCACGTCCCACCTCATCGACTCCTGCCTCTATCAAATTTGGGGTATGATGAGCAAGCAACATGATTTTTGAGTTCTAATTTTGATAAAAGCACAAATTTAATGATTTTTTTGGAATATATGGGGCATAAAATTGACTTTTGGCAGAAATGTTTATACCTTTGTGCGCTCAAAATAAAAAGGTCTTAAAGAAATGAAACGAACATTCCAACCTTCTTTGCGAAAAAGAAGAAACAAGCACGGCTTCCTACACCGAATGGAAACAGTCGAAGGACGAAAAGTTTTGGCTCGACGACGGGCAAAAGGTAGAAAAAAATTAACTGTTTCGGACGAGAAATTGCACAAGCGATAGTCCAACGTAATTTTATCTGCCTTAAAATCAATATCTTAAATTCTAAAGATTTCCAAAATCATGAAACTCAGAATTGCAAAAAAAATCCTCAAAAAGCAGGATAAACTCGATTATAATCAGGGACAAATCCGCAAAGCTGGTATCCTCGTTGAGCGACACAAAAGACGAGCCGAGCGAAAAGCAGCCAAACAAGAAGCCTAAGCACTTCTCGGATGTCCGTCGCCGGCGGATAATTAGGCGCCGGCTTTTTATTTTTTACAACAAAAATACTGAAATAACGACGGAAAATGCCCGAAAATACAGTTCAAAATAATCTCTTTCGTGCCAAAGGAATGCGATTCCCTAAATCCGAAAAACTTTGTAACGACCAGATTATCAGTCGGTTATTTCAGCATCGGCAATCCGAATTTGCTTATCCCTTCAAATTAGTTTATTTCAAGGACGAGAATCTTGATGTCGCCCCGCCAAAAGTATTGATTTCCGTTCCCAAAAAAAGTTTCAAAAAAGCCATAGACAGAAACCGCATCAAACGCCAAATTCGGGAAATTTATCGGCAAAATCGGAAAGAAATTTTCCGAGAAAAAACCTTTATTCCTCATTATTTGGGGATTATTTTTGTCGCAAAAAAGATGGAAAATTTTGACTTTATGGAAAAAAGATTGGTTCAAGTTTTACAAAAAATCAGTCAAAAATCAACTGTACTTTCAGTTCAAAATCTTGAATCGCCACAGATTTTATGATGTCCTTTCCAGAAAAAATACCTTCGGATTTCATTTCATTATTTTCCAAAATAAATACTTCAACCATTTGATTTTCAGGATTTATGAGCCAATATTCCCGAACGCCATATTTGGCATAGGTTGCTTTTTTGTCGTTTTTATCTTTGGTTTCGGTGGATTTTGACAAAATTTCGACCACAAAATCGGGCGCACCGTGTACGAATTTGTCAATAATATCAAGTCGTTCGGCACGGATAAAAAGCAAATCAGGCTGATAAATATTATTCTGGTCAAAATGAACATCTAAAGGAGCATTCCATACTTTTCCCAATTTTCGGTGCGTAACATGCTGAAATATATACGAACCCAGTGCCATCGAAATGGCTTGATGTTTTTCTGTTGGCGATGGCATAAAAATCAATTTAGAATGAATGAGCTGAAAAGGCGCACCTTCGGGAAGTTCCATGTAATCTTTGGCGGTATAATTTTGGGCAGGCGAAAATTTGGTCATAAAATATCTGCCTTCTTTCTTGAAAAGTAATTGTCCGTTGATTTCTAAAAAATTTTTTCCTCCGAATAAATCATCCAATTCAACCAAAGGACTTTCCTGCGTTTTTAGCATTATTTTAATCAGTTTAGCTCGTTAGTTACGTGCGATTGCAAACCTACCAATCGTTCAGATATTCATGATGGCTTAGTCAAAAATCAACTGTACTTTCAGTTCAAAATCTTGAATCGCCACAGATTTTAT
>CAZNYR010000110.1:9758-11691 GCA_964577275.1 uncultured Cytophagales bacterium
CCGTTGATTTCTAAAAAATTTTTTCCTCCGAATAAATCATCCAATTCAACCAAAGAACTTTCCTGCGTTTTTAGCATTTTATTTTTATTTGTAAGATACAACATTTTATTTTTTTCCGGCGAGAATAATCACGATTTCGCCTTTGATTTTCTTTTCTGAAAAATACGCAATGACGGATTCCAAAGTTCCATTTTGAGTTTCTTCGTGGAACTTGGTGAGTTCTCTGGAAACGGATACAAGTCTTTGATTTCCAAATACTTCTGCGAATTGTTCTAAAGTTTTGAGCAAACGATGTGGCGATTCATAAAAAATCATGGTTCGGGTTTCTTCTGCCAAATTATCAAGGCGGGTTTTTCGTCCTTTTTTGTGTGGCAAAAATCCCTCAAACGTGAAGCGTTCCGAAGGCAGCCCCGACTTGACTAAGGCAGGCACGAAAGCAGTTGCACCCGGCAAGCATTCGACCTGAATTTGATTTTCCAGACACGCCCGAACTAATAAAAATCCGGGGTCGGAAATGGCTGGCGTTCCTGCATCCGAAATGAGTGCCATTTTTTCGCCATTTTGAAGCCGCTGAATCAAGAAATCGGTTTTATGGTGTTCATTATGAGCGTGATAACTTTCGGTTTTTGTCTGAATTTTGAGATGTTTTAATAAAATTCCCGATGTGCGGGTATCTTCTGCCAAAATTACATCGACCGCTTGCAAAATTTTGATTGCCCGAAGCGTAATGTCTTCCAAATTTCCGATGGGAGTCGGGACGAGATACAAAGCCGTTTCTGATTCCATATTTTTAACTAAAAAATTACTTCCCAAGGTAACAAACATCGCTAAATTTCACAAAAAATTAATTCACGTAGATATTACACCAACTTAAATTTTAGGATGTAAAACTTGTAAAGTTACGAGGTTTTATTTAACATCGCAATTCGTAAAGTTTAAAACCAAAATAGGTAAGCATTCTGTAAATCTTAAATCTGTAACTTAAATTAAAAAAAAACACACACGCACCATGAAAATTACAAAACTACTGTTGTTGGTCTGTATGCTACTATTTTCGCATACGATTTTTGCCCAGAAAGCTATTTCTGGGACTGTCAAAAGCCCTGAAGGTCAGCCGATTGCGGGCGTAACCATATCTGTCAAAGACGGCAGTTCAGGAACAGTAACGGATATGGATGGCAAATATTCCGTAGCCGTAGCCGATGAAAATACGGTGTTGGTCTTTAGTTTTATTGGGTATGTTCGGCAAGAAATTGAGGTCGGTAATCAAGCCACGATTGATGTGGTGATGCTCGAAGATGCGCTTCAGTTGGAGGGACTTTTGGTGGTTGGTTCTCGGTTTCAGCCTCGCTCGGAAGCCAATTCGCCCGTAGCCATCGACCGAATCACCTCGCAAGAATTAGCCGATGCAGGACACAACGAAATCGACCAAATGATTACGTACAAAGCCCCTTCGTATAATGCAACCAATCAGACCATTTCGGATGCCACGGCGCACATGAACCCTGCGGATTTGCGTGGACTTTCTCCCAGCCGAACGTTAGTTTTGGTAAATGGAAAACGCAAAAACCCAAGTGCGTTGGTTTATATCAACGATACGCCGGGCAAGGGCGAAGTGGGCGTAGATATGAAAAGTATTCCCGTTTCGGCAATTGAACGAATTGAGGTGCTAAGAGACGGGGCATCCGCACAATACGGCTCGGATGCGATTGCGGGCGTGATTAATATTGTCCTGAAAAAAAATGTCGATTATGCCGAAATTAGCACATCGGCGGGCGTAACCTCCGAAGGGGATGGCGAACGATTTGACCTCAATGCCAATTACGGATTCAAACTCGGCGAGCGTGGCGGATTCATGAATGTTTCGACAGGTTTCAGTTATCAGGGACTGACCAACCGTCCGGGAAATGTAACGCAAGACCCACTTTTTGGC
>CAZNYR010000111.1:0-4133 GCA_964577275.1 uncultured Cytophagales bacterium
CTTTCAAACCTTTTGCCTGAATCATGGATATCAGTTGTTGCGCCTCGAAATAGTCTGTTACCGAATGTTCCATATCGACACAAAGCCAATCGAAACCTGCATCAGCCATAACTTCGACTATCGAAGGGTGGTTTAGCGTAACCCAAGAACCTAAAGAAAAAAAGTTTTCCATTTTATTTTATTCTTTTCAATCCTACAAAATAACAAACTTAATCAGAAATTCCAAAGCTATTTTTCATAAAAAAAACACCGCAATACGATCTTTATAAAAATGGCGATAAACAAAACTTAGATTCATAAACTTGCCGAACAGATACGAAGTGAGTTTTTTGAACCCGTTACCCAAGTGGCTACTTCTGATTTCTTACAAATAAACCGATAGTTTTTTATCAAAAAAAGCATACTTTTACGCATCAAAAAAATACCATAAAAAAATGCGTATCGCAGTAACTTCTCCTTCTTTTTCTAAAAACAAGACGCTGTGTACCGAATTATTTGCGTTGTTTTCGGATGTTAAAATTAATTCTGAAGGCAAACGTATGAACGCACAGGATTTGATTGAATATTTGCAAAATGCGGATGGTGCGATCATCGGAACAGAACAAATCACAGAAAATATCCTTCAAAATTGCCCTAAACTCCAATTTATTGGGAAATACGGCGTAGGTATGGATAATATTGATACCGATGCCTGCAAGAAATATGGCGTTGGGGTCGGCTGGACAGGTGGCGTAAATCGGCTGTCAGTAGCAGAAATGGCATTGAGTTTTATGCTCGGTTTATGCAGAAATTTGTATAAAACATCCTTTCAGCTCAAAAATGGTACATGGAATAAAAATGGTGGTTTTCAGCTAACAGGCAAAACCGTAGGCATTATCGGAGTTGGGTTTATCGGGAAAGAAGTTATCCGATTGTTAGAACCATTTAATTGTACTATTTTGGTAAATGATATTATTAATCAAGATGCGTATTATCAAGCCAATCATTTAAAAGAGGTTACGAAAGAAGAAATTTTTAGCTCTGCAGATGTGATTACGGTTCATACACCTTTGACCGAACAGACCAAATACCTTTTCAATCGGGAAACATTTCAAAAAATGAAACCCACTGCTTTTGTGATTAATACGGCACGAGGCAAAATTGTCCATGCCAAAGATTTGCAGTATGCCCTTGAAAATCAAGTCATTGCAGGGGCTGCCTTAGATGCCTACGAAGAAGAACCCGCCACGGATAGTACTTTTTTAGAGCATCCAAACTTAATTTGTACGCCTCATATCGGTGGAAATGCCGAAGAAGCTGTACTGGCGATGGGACGAAGTGCGATTTATCACTTGAAAAAATATTTTAATTCATGACAAATAAAATCTATCTATCTCATTTCCTGAATGATACAACGCCACTTTATGGCGGGGCTTCGGATTTAGAAATTGTACAAATCCGGGATATGACACAAGGAGATACCTCGAATAATAGTTTTCTCAAAATGCCCAATCACGCAGGCACGCATCTGGATTATCCACGACATTTCTCCGCCGAAGGCAAACATAGCCAGGACTATTCGGCAGACTTTTGGTTCTTTGAAAATCCTTTCGTGTTAAATTATCAAGCCTCTGAAAATGAGATAATTACACTCGAAAAAGAAATCAATACCATTCCTTCAGAAACCGATTTCTTGATTCTAAATTCAGGGTTTCAACGCTTTCGAGGCACAGAAAAATTTTGGAAAAATAATCCGGGAATGTCCCCCGAATCTGCCGATTTATTACGAAAAAAATGCCCCGATTTGCGTATTATCGGTTTCGATTTTATTTCCTTGACCGCTTACCAAAATCGACCGCTGGGGCGAGTTTCGCACAAAAAATATTTAATCCAAAACGATATTCTGATTATTGAAGATATGGACTTGAGCCAACTGCCCAACGCAATCCAAAAATTATATTGTTTCCCCTTGCTTATCAGCAAGATAGACGGCACGCCCATCACCATTATTGCTGAATTTTAATCCAAAAATATGCTCCAACATATCAAAATTATTTTTACAAAAAGTGAGCGTACACAGCTCATTTTTTTGCTCCTTGGGATTTTAGTATTAGGGATTTTTGAGTCTTTGGGAGTCGGATTATTGATTCCGCTGATTGATATTTTTATGAATCCAAATAAGATTCATCAAGTGGAATTATTGCAAACACTTTATCAGTTTTCGGGCGCAAATACAGACACTTCATTTGTTTTACGGTTATCTGGATTTATTATTATGTTTTTCGTTTTTAAGTTAATGTACTCATTATTAGTTACTTACATTAGTTCAAGATTAACCTCAAATTTTGAAATACGATTAAGCAACCAAATATTATCAGCATACCTAAAAAAACCTTACAAGTTCCATCTCCAAAATAATTCGGCAGTTTTATTCAAAAATGTAACGACCGAAGTAAGTATTGTTTGCCAAAGTTTTATTAATACATTTCTGAAACTATTATCAGAAACCATGATTATTTTGTGTATTTTGGTTTTTTTGTTAATCGCATACACCAAAATAACGCTGACGGCTTTGTTAATCCTAACGGTTTTGGGCGGAATTATTTATAAAACCATCCAATCCGGCATGAAAGAAATCAGCGCACAACGCTCCAAATATTATGCCGAATATTTCAAATCAGGAATGGAATCGTTAGACGGAATCAAAGATGTCAAGGTTTTTAACTCAAAAGATTTCTTTCGGATGCGCTACAAAAATTCGTTTACCAAAGCCTCGCGCATTGCCATCCAATTTACCATGGCGCAGGGTTCGCCTCGCTATATTATTGAAGCAATTTTATTTATTGCATTTATTGGCGTAACGGCGGGAAGTACTTATTTTGGATATGCTTCGGAAGATTTGATTAGTACAATGGCGGTTATGGCGGCGGCTTCGGTCAAGATTTTTCCTTCGATTGTCAATATCTCACAAGGTATTACGAATGTACGTTTTTATTCCAAAAATGTAGAAATTATAGCGGATATTATCCAAGAAGCTGAAAATATCGAAAATGAATCGGAAGCAAGAGAACCCATTCAGGCGACCTACACGCCGATACGAATTGAAAATTTATCTTTTTTCTATAATACTGAAAATCAAACTGTTCTCAAAAATATTTCTCTCGAAATTCCGCCTTTTCAGTCCACGGCATTTGTCGGAGAATCAGGTTCTGGAAAAAGTACTTTGATTGATATTTTGACAGGTTTATTGATTCCGCAGGGAGGTCATATATATTATGGAAATGAAAAAATTACGCCCGAAAATTTATTTAATTACCGTGCCAAAATTGGGTATGTTCCGCAACAAATATTTTTGTATGACGATTCATTAATTGCCAATGTCGCTTTCGGAATTTCAGAGGAAAATATTGATAAACAGCGAGTTATGGAAGTTTTGCAGACTGCCCAACTCGGTAAACTTTTGGAAGAATTACCCGAAGGTTTAGAAACAGAAATTGGCGAAAAAGGCGTAAAACTTTCGGGCGGACAACGCCAACGCATCGGCATTGCACGGGCTTTGTACCGAAATCCCGAAATTTTGATTTTTGATGAGGCAACTTCCGCACTCGATACCAATACGGAACTCGAAGTAAATCAGGCAATTAAGAGCCTCAGTAAAAATATAACGGTCATTATTGTCGCTCATCGGCTCAATACGATTAAGCAAGCCGATTTGATTTATTTGTTGGATAAAGGCAAAATTCGGGCAAGTGGTTCGTTTGATGAACTCTCTGAACATAATGAATATTTCCGAAAAATTGTATATGCCGAACGAATAAAATCGTAAGTAGTCGTTCCTGAAAAAATCTTTATCTGCTTGATTATCAATAAGATAAAAACATAAAATTGTAATTTATTGACCAATCAAGATAAACGGCGACCAATAATATGGACTATCAAATTTACTTTCTCGAATCATTTTGAGTTTGGAAGTCCGAAGCGCATTGGAAAAATTAAAAACATCCTCGCCTGATGCCTCTGAATTTTGCGGATTGAGCAACAAAGTATCATAAAAATGAATCATTAATTCGGAGGTGGAATTATCCGAAACTTTCCAAAGCGATACCATAATATTTTTCGTTCCAGCATAAAGTAATGCCCGTGTCAAGCCGATA
>CAZNYR010000111.1:4143-11571 GCA_964577275.1 uncultured Cytophagales bacterium
GATAACTCCCTCACCCTTAGATATTTTGCCCAGTCCCGTTTCGCACGCCGAAAGTACTGCCAAGTCAGCATTCAAGTCCAAATTATAGATTTCGCCCGAATATAAAATGCCATCTTCCAAACTATCAGGCATCAGCAAAATCCCCGAAAGTTCAGGGTTTTCCGAGTTGGCAAAACCGTGCGTAGCGATATGTAAATACCGATAATCCTGCAAACCACCTAATTTGACGAATGATTCTTGCGCTTTGTGATGCAACCGCTTTTCGATACTCTGATTTTTTGCCAAAAATTTCTCGGCAATCATATGAATTTCGTTTTCCGTAGCAGGAATAGGCGCAACTGTTCCATTATAAAATAAGCCGCCACCCTGATTTGATTTTTGCTCCATTTGCGTCAGAACTTGCGCCGATTTTTCGTTCATTGAGGCGGTTTGCGTGAACACAGGTGCAATGCCCAACCATGTTTTGGTGGGTTTTGTGGTGTGTCGATTTTCAAAAAAAGTACGGTAAAATAGATTGCCCGAAAACGCATAACTGACATTATATTTTTTGATTAAAAAAGGAAAGGCTTTATACTGTTTATTTTCAACTATCTGATAATGAGCTTTTTCTAATAATAATGACTCGAACGGAATGGTAACTGAAATGCCATCAGGAATCAAGATGACATTCTGTATCGAATCAGGCAGGGACGGAAAAATCGCCTCATAAATTTCGTGGGCAGCCTCCGCATATACGTTGGCAACTTTATAAAAAATGCCGTTCCGCATTCGCCGAATTGCCTTTTTGACCGAGCGATTATTCTCAATAAATTTGACGGCAATCGTGTCTTTGGTTAATGAAATAATATAAATTTCGTCATCCGTAAAAAAATATGAAATCATCGCCGTTCGTCCATCTAATTTTTGACGAATATTATCCGCAGAAACGGGATGAATATCGTATTTAAGTTCGTGATACTTAGGATATTGTGTTTCAAATTCCTGAATTAATGTTCGGTACTTTTTATTGGTTTCAAAAAGATGGTTTCGATAAAAAACTGTCGTAACGCTGTCGGGTTTTTGGGCTAATTCTTTGCGATAATCTGCAATTTCTTCCCGCAAATTCATTTCTCGTTCGAGCAGTTCTTTGGGGATTCCGCCGAAGGCTTTGGCATTTGTTTCTATGATGGAAGCCGCCAAGACACCCGCTTTATTTTTTTCGGAAAAATAAAAAATTTGGTCTAAAAAATATTTTTTACGAATATGTAAGTTTTTATCTTTTATTAAATTTTTTATTGTTAAAACTTTAAATAATTCGTAAGCCGTTTTCGTTGCGCCAGCATAAACCTGCGTGGCGGTTTTGCCCAACTCGATTTTATCTTCTTTGGAAGTATGCGAAATACGTATTTTATCAATCAAACTATCGCAAAGTTGATACGTTTGTAAGGAGGCTTCCAAACCGATAACATTCTGATTCTGAATGAATACCTTTTCCAAAACTTCTGCCTTAAAGCGCAAATACCATAACAAATCGTTCTGGTCAAAATAATTATCTAAACGTGGATTTTTGTAAATATTGGTCTGGTGAAAATCCGTAAAACTGGCGCAAATTGCCTGCTGACAAAATTCTAATGCCTTGTCATATTGCCCTTGTTCGGCATAAAGTTGCCCGATATTTCCGTAAGCATTTGCCACATCAGGATGCTTTTCGCCGTGCAATTCTTTGTCGATAGCAAGTGCCATTTTGTAATGTTCAAATGCCTCATCATAACTGCCATTGAAGTAATAAATTCCGCCAATATTATTGTAAGCAGCGGAAGTGCTGATGCGGTGCGTAGCCAATAGTTTTTCATTGATTTTCAGGACTTTACGATAATAATTTAAGGCGGGTTGATATTCCGTTCGGTAGGTGTGTACGTTCCCAATTCCGAGATAGGCTTCGGCAACCGTAGGGTGATTTTCGCCTACATTTTGCTTATAAATTGACACGACTTTTCGGTAATGATGCAGGGCTTCGTTGTAGTCGCCTTGATTCTTAAAAATCTCTGCAAGCCCCAAATAAGCCTCCGCAGATTTGGGGTGTGTTTTTCCAAAAATTTGTTGATAAATACTCAAGGCTTTGTAATAAAATTCGGTAGCGATGTCATAACTGCCATAATGCCGTCGAATGTCCCCAATGCCGACAAAGCAATCTGCCAGAGCGGTATGCTTTTTGCTAACACTTTGGTCATAAATCTGAATGGCTTTCTGATATTCCTCTAATGCCAAATGATAATGCCCTTGTTTCTTGAATACGTTACCAAATTTATAATGCAGAAGTGCCTGATTTTGTGTGTTTTGTGAATGATTCAGAAGTTCTTTCTGCTTTAAATATTGAGTGCGTGCCTGATGATATTTGTCCAACATATAAAATACATCGCCCATGCCGCCGTATGTTTCTGCTAAGATTTCGGAAGTAGTTGGGTCAGATAATTCATCTAACAAAGTTTGTGCTTTTGATAAATATTCAAAAGAAGCACCATATTCAGCACGCAAGTAATAAACTTTGGCAATATTATGATATGCCTGTGCTATTCTGCTATTTTTATCCCCAAAATTAGCTTTGGCTTCGCCTAAGGCTTCGTTCGCTTTTATGAGCGCATGGTCTAATTGATTCCATTCATAAAGGCAGGTAGAAATGCGATTGAGGCAATCAGTAAATTCGGCAAATTTCTCTTCGGCTTCATAGATTTTTCCTGCCAATTCGTAGTGATAAATGGCACTATCGTACTGGGTTTTTTGGAGAAGATAATGCTCTGCCAGTTCAAAATGTTCTTGGGCGGTGCGCTCTTCGCCTGGGTTTTGAGAGGCACATATCAGGTGCGTGAGCAGGCTAAAAAACGTAAAAAGTAGTATTTTTTTCATCACAGGGATTTATTAGTAGTCTATCTAAATCAAATCGTAATTTGTTGTTTATCAGTTTGTTGTTGGCTTGAGGGAAAAGACAGAAAGGAAAAATTTGATTGATTAAGTGGCGCAAAATTTGTCTTTTCTCTTAATACGCATAGTATAGCAAAAAATGTTCTGTTTTTGGATATAAACACTTTATGTTTTCAACTATATTTTTGTCCAGATGTTTTTTTCGGGAATTATTTCATAAAAATATAACATCTTGAAGCCGTATCGTAACGATTAAAAAAATACATTTTCAAGTATGATAATTATATATTATACTTGAAAATGTATATAAAAATTGATAATACAATCAATAAAGTGTTAAATTATTTAAAAATGCTTCAAACTTACGGTGTAAGTAGCGTATTGATTTCCCGAATTAGGAATCCTCCGATTTTGTATTTGTCTGACCATCCGAAATCACATTTTTGTACTTATTATACAGGAAGGAAATCAATAAAAGTAAACTCCCTAATGATAAAAATACAATCGTCTTGGCAATCGTTTCGAGGTGCGAAATGTCATACAAAAACAGTTTGCCTAATGTAATTCCGAACCATACCATTGCTCCGATACGAAGGTATTTTTTGTGTTTCCAAATCCCTAAAATAATTAAAAATAACGAATAAATACCCCATAAAATGCTCAATGCCAGCTTATAAGAGGCTTTAGAGCCGTAATCATATAAATCCATCCAATGGATGAGTTCGCTACTCAAAATCCACAAAACCGAAACGTATAATACAAAATCAAAAATGTATCGAGAAGTTTTTTGTATGAATGCGGTATATTGGAAAAATACAATAAAATAAAAAATGACAAATACATACGAAATATACCGAATCCATAAATGTTGAATCCCGATGGTGTAATATTCGGCGTAAATTTGTTGGATATAATTGGTGCGTAATTCGCTCATGGCGAATAATCCTGCGCCCAAAAATGCCAACATCGATACGATGTTTAATACGAGATTTATATCTGCTAACCTTCTGTTTTTCAGGCGAAATAGATTAAATAATCCCAAGACAGATACAAAAAACAAGGAGTAATTTAGTGTCCAAATCACCTGAAAATCAGAATAATTGAAATTGTAATAGGTGTGCGTATAACCGCCATTTGGGTCGTTGATTTCGAGTTTTGAACCGATGTACTTTTGTTGCCAAAACAATTCAATTTCTAAGCGAAATATGTTGTATGCAACCAGCAAAAATACGGCAGGTACAAAATAATGAAGCAATAAAACTGGGGTTTTTCCTGCACCTTTGTACTTGGTATTCAGATAGATACTAAATCCGTAAGCTCCACAAAATAATAATCCTGCTAAAAAACGAACATTCAGAAAAGGTGTAAGTTCTAAGACTTCTTCGGAATAATCATAGATATTTTTCCAGTCATGTAGTAGGCTTCCGAAAGCGAGGATAAAAAGTGGATACGCCAGTTTTTCATAAATCAGCACGCCACGCGAACGCCCCAGCCAAAACAAGACCGCCGCTTCGCCTGCCCAAATCATCGTAACCCAATTGCCATCTAATTGCACGGGAACAGCCACCGTAATAAAGACCAAAACAATGCCTAACACCATGTTAAACAGATTTTTATCGACCAGATTTTTCTGTTTGATTATCAGGCTGACGGCAAAATGAATGGCAGCATTTCCCAAAGTATATAATCCTAATAATTGACTGTATGTACTATTATCAGTTAATCGGAAACCGATTCCATAAAAAATAAAGGCGTTTCCGAGAATCAAAATGATGTCATTTTTGGCAAACTGTTCGCTGTGTAATAGCTTGTAAGCCAAGGAGGTAGCATAAAAAATGACAAAAAATATCATGGCAAAAATCCAAGCGGTGAGGTAATCATTTTCAAAACTGTATCGGTGGGCAAACCAAACCAGAAAAATAATCCACGTCAAGACAAATGCCATATAATAAAGTGATTTCCAATACTTTCGGAAAGAAAGTATCAAAATTCCGATATTAATAATGGTCATGTAAACGTATAAAATCTCGACTTTTCCCGTGCCATCGCTCAACAAAAATGGGGTAGCATACGCACCGATTAAGCCGATATGTGCAATAACGACCAGATTATAATTCAGGGCAGAAACGACCGTAAAAACCGTAAAGATGAGCATCAAAAGAAAAGCTAACATCTTGGGAATCAGGGCATAAAAATCGTAAGCGGCGAAAGTCATAAAATACATAATTGCAATCGCACCGCTGACCAAAACGGCACTAAATCGCTCATAATTTTGCTTGAGCCGAATCCCAAGCACCAACAAGGCGATGCTGGTCAGGTAGCCCAAAACGACACGAGTAAGTGGGCTAATCAAATTATTATCAATGGAATATTTTGTTCCGATAGCCACACCAATAATGATAATCAGGATACCGATTTTGTTGATTAAGTTTTCGCCAATAAATTTTTCCAAATCGGATTTGAGTTTGGGTTTTTCGATTTTGGGAGGCGTAAACTTGGGTATTTTATTGCCAAAATTTTGTCGAAGGTGTGATGTTTTAGTAACTTTTTCGGGCTGGGGCGATGGAGAATTTTTAGAAATAGAAGATGTACTAAACTCTTGATAATCAAGGTTTTGAGATGATTTCAAGGCTTGAATTTCTTGTCGGAGTGTCTGAATTTCCTGTGTCATTTGCTGTTGCTGATTCATCAGGTTTTCAAGCAACTCTTTGGAGCTGGCGTGATGAGTTTCGGCAAGGCGATTGAGTTTTTCCGAAAGTTCATGGAGTTTGTCGTTTTGATTCATGTTTAAGTTGTGTCTAAAAAATAAATGTATTTTACCAAAGTACGTATTTTCAATCTGAAAACCAAAAAACATATTTTGTGCGTACTTTTTTGTACTTTTAATTCAAGGTAAAGATGTTAAACTCTTAAAAATCAATAAATTACGTGGTAACATTTGCACAATTAGAATATATTGTGGCGGTGGATACGTACAGACATTACGTTACGGCAGCCGAAAAAGTATTCGTTACTCAGCCTACTTTGAGTATGCAAATCAAGAAATTGGAAGAATCCTTAGGTGTATTAATTTTTGACAGAAGCAAACAGCCGATTATGCCGACCGATTTGGGCGAAAAACTCATCGCACAGGCACGAATTATTTTGCGAGAGCGCGAAAAAATGAGCGTCTTGATTTCCGAATTTCAGGGGAAAGTATCGGGCAATCTGAAGGTAGGTATCATTCCTACTTTGGCTCCGTATTTAGTGCCTCGTTTTGTGGGGAGTTTTGTGCGGGCTTATCCTGATATTCATCTGCAAATCAAGGAGTTAAAGACCAATGAGATGTTATTAGAACTTCAGAAAGATTTGATTGATGTGGGGATTCTGGTAACGCCAGTTAAGGCACAAAAGTTGCTTAAAATCCCGCTTTTTTATGAGGAATTAAAATTGTATTTGGCTCATAATCACGACTTTGTGCAGGATTCTGACATTGATTTGGACGATATCGATATATCAGAAATTTGGTTGATGGAACAGGGACATTGTTTCCGAAATCAAGTGTATAATTTTTGTCAATTAAACAAGGAGGTGCGGTCGCAGTTGCCTTTTCGGTATGAAAGTGGCTCCTTAGAAACCTTGCGGCAACTGGTTGATAATGAGGGTGGTTTTACGCTTCTGCCCGAATTAGCCACGCTGAATTTATCGGCTGATGCACAATGTCAGGTCAAAAATTTGAAGGGAATACCACCCCTGCGTGAGGTTAGTTTGGTGTATGGAAGGAGTTTTGTTAAAGAAAAATTGCTGGAGGTCTTGGAAAAACACCTCAAAAATGCCGTTCCGCATCCAATGCTCGATGCGCATCGAGGCGTGGTGGTAGAATGGCAAAATTAGCTTGTGAGGGATTTTTCAAAAATTTTCGGCACTCTTGGGAATCATAACGACATTTTATACCTTGTCAGAAAATAAAAGGCATGATTTTGAGATTTGGAACGTTCAAAACGAACATTCGAGAACTAATTTTTAGCACAAATATGACAAGAATTAAAAGCACGTATTGGTTGGTATTATTTTTTTGGAGCGTCCAAAATATGACCTTTGCCCAGCACAAAAATTTTTTGAATTTTAAGATTAATTCGCAATTACCTTTTAGCCGAATTAATTGTCTGGTCGTGGATAAAAATAACATCAAATGGTTGGGAACAGACAACGGATTTGCCTCATTTTCAGGGGATTCTGTTTCGACTGCTGATAAATGGCGACTTTATGACCATCCCAATTCTACGGATACGTTATTCCGCAAAGTGAGTGCCATTGCGCTTGACCTCAACGGACATAAGTGGCTGGCAACCTACACCGATTACGACAAAAACACATCGCTGGTCGAGTTGGACAGAAAAGGCGATTTTGTCAAACAATATCCGCTCCCCAATGCGGGCGGAAAAGATATGTTTATTAATGGTATTGTTGCCGATAAGCGCGAACGAAAATGGATTGCCACCGAAGAGGCGGGCGTTTGGATGCTTGATGAGCGAAACCAATGGACAAATT
>CAZNYR010000112.1:0-7656 GCA_964577275.1 uncultured Cytophagales bacterium
GCCGAACGCAACGAAGCCAAAGACGTATTGATGATGATTTTTTCGGGCAAATCCTCCAAATAAATGAGTTCCCTGCGCTGTACGCATTCCCCTAAAAGTCCTTCGCCTTCTTTGAAATGTGCAATTTCCATTCTGCCTACCGAACATCCGTAGCCTGCCGTAGCTTGCATTCGTTGTTTTTTCCGATTCAAAATAAAAAATGCCCCCCGCGAAACTTGAAAATATTGCGCCAATTCGGTCAAGATAATTTCCGAAAAGTCAGGAAGGTTGGCGTTATAATTCTCCCGTAAAATACCATCAAAATGTTTGATGAATACATCAGCAGAAATAATATGGTCAGCCGTTTGAATCACAGATTTTTAAGTAGATTAGAGGGTTCGTATTTTCACAAATTTGATAAAAATAGCGTAAAAAATCATGCCGTTTTAAACTTTTTCTTTTAATTCGGCTAATTCTCGTTTGAGGTTTTGGATGCTCGTTTCGTATTTGTGGATTAATTCCTGATGTTTCGTGGCTTCTATTCGGCGGGTTTCATCAAGTTCTTCTTGTATCGCCTTCATGATTTCATTCTGATTCTTCGCCTCTTCCAGCAATTTTTGCATGGATTTATCGTGCAATTTTTGTCCCGTAACATCCACACCGTACAGCATCATACGCACCACTTCGCCCATCGGACTTTTGATAGGTGTGAACGAACCCCGAAGCCAAAAACTTTTTTTGTCTTTGGCTCGAAACTTAAATTGCCCCCGTACCGAGCGATAATCTTTGATAAGAATTTCCCATAAATCTTCATAATTTTCTGCATGAATGACTTTTTTATCGACCAAAAATTCGTAAGGTTGTCCCTGAATTTCAGCCAATGTATAGCCCAAAAGTTCCAAAAATATTTCGTTTGCCGTCAGAATTTGACGGTCTAAATTCAGAGATAAAGTCGCCATATTTTCATTAATCGCCTTCACCTGAATGGATAACTCATATTCGTTTTGTTTCATCGCCGCCTGTACTGCCCGCATCTCTTCCATGGTGCTTTGTGCTTCGACTTCCATTTGATGTGCTTTTTCGAGCGCATCTTTCATTTTTTGCTCTTGCAAACGCACTTTTTCAAAAGACTTACGTAAAACGGCTTCATTTTGTGCCATCCTTTTATTATTACGCTCCAGTTCTTTTTGTTTGCGCTCCATCTCTTCTTGAGTGGCGGTCAGCTCTTCCATATTTTGGCGCATTTCTTCTTCTTGCGCCCGCAACATTTCGGCTTGTTGTTGTGCTTCTTGTAATAATTTTTTCGTTTTTTGGTTTGTCTGGATGCTTTGTAACATCGAAGCTACATTTTTGCTCAAACGAGTAAGCAAATCCAAATATTTATCTTCAGGGCGTTTTAGAATTGATAATTCCACTACGCCATATACTACTTCATTGAAAATCAAGGGGATAATTATCAAAAAAGTAGAATTAATGGATGCCAACGAAGTTTGTACCACAGCATTGTGCATGGGCAAATCGTCAAAATATAAAATCTCTTTTGACTTGACAGCCTGCCCCACAGGACCCTCGCCAACTTCAAACTGATGCGCTTTCATATTTTTGATTAATGTGCCGTAAGTACCTGATACTGTGATGAGTCCAGCCTCATTATCCACCGTAAAAAAAGAGGAGCGCACCGCCCCTAAAAGTTTGGAAATATGAAAAATAATTACATCCGAAAAATCCGCCAAAGATTTGTTAAAATTCAAACGCAATAAATCATCAAATTGGGTCAAAGTCGAATCCAACCACAAACGGTCTTCAAGTTGCTTGCGTTGTTCCTTTGTATCAATTTTGATGTGTTCGCTTGTCGTATTTGTTATCGGTTTGGTCATGTCATTTCAGGAGTTTGAGCATGAAAAAGCATTCATTATGTACTGTTTTATACCAAATGTGTCTTTTTATGACAAGTTACTTTGCCCAATGATGCCTCATTTTGATAGGACAAATATCATTCTAAACTGGCAATGACTTGTAATTAATTTCGAGTGTATTACTTTTTTATCTTTTCTGAAGTTTGTTTCGGCGACAATAACCAAGATTATTCCAAACCGCTCAATTAATATAGTTTATAGGCTTGAATTATGCAATCTTTTTGTGATTTATAAATTTAAAACACATCCTAAATACCCATTTAAGTACTTGACAAGAAATAATTAGGTCTTTAATTTTGAGATAAAAAACTGATTTTCAAGTAATTATATTATCACAATCTGCCCTTGCCTAATCCTTCATCTGGATTAATTTTTTGATTTTGAGCGCATCGGGATGCCGCAACCCTAATGCTTCGAGTTCCGCCAAGATTTCATAAATTACTTTTGTAAAAACAGGTTTGCCCTCCTCAAATATTTTTTGCGCCTGCTCATAATTATCTGTATAAAGATACACAAATCCAGCCTTAATACGCTGATAGGGCTGGGTTTGCTCCAAAATATTAGAATGTAATTTTAGAGCCATTTCTAAACTTTTTTGACTGTTTTGACGGTCTAATACAAATAATTGATAGTAACTTTGCTCCAAATAACCTTCGGCAAGTACCAGACTGTCGGCAGTCGAAACCTTTGTTTTGTGGCGCAAAAACTGCTTTTGTAAGGACAAATAATTTTGTTGATAACGCAAACGAACTGCATAATCTGTGCGTCCGAGAACCTTTAATTTTTCTCGAAAATATAACGCATATTTTTCGAGTGCCGAAGGAGTAGAACCTTGCCATTTTTCTAAAATAAAACCTTCAAAATCAACAATTTGCTGATGATTTATGTTTAAATTAGAGGTCATCAATTTTTGATTTAATGTATGCCATTGGTCAAAAAATTTGGTGGATTCGATTTGGGGAATTGCCTCCAATTCTTTTCGTGCCGAATCGGTAGCATAATTTTGGAGATGTACCAATATTTTTAATAACATAATTCGCTGTAAATCAGTTGTTTGCTCGGCATAGGCATAGGCTTTTTGGGCGTGCGATAAACAGGCTGTGAACTTGCCCAAATACAATTCGGTTTCGGCTAATTCGGCATAGGCTTCGGCTGCCTCTTCGGTATCATACTGACTTCGGGTGGTTTCGATTAATTTTTCATAAAATTGAACGGAAGTTTTAAAATCCGAGATTTGTTGTTCGTAATCGGCTTCCTGAAGTGCTTTCCGCTCGAAAAAATAGGCGGCCTCTCGCAAAAATTCTGAATTAGATTTTTTTAATAAATCTTGATAATCTATTTGAGGTTCTATCTCCAATAAATTTGCCAAACTGAGTCGGTCTGCCTTGCCTGATTTCAAGAAAGCATCGGGCGTAAATGTCAATCGTACACTTTTGTCATCGCTTCCCGTAAACATCAGTTTACCATCAGGCGAAAACCCAACCGTTTGTATCGCTGCATCATGCGCCCGAAATCGAAAAATAGGATTGCCTGCCAAGTTCCAAAGTGTTGCCGTATTGTCTGCACAACCCGTCAAAAGATATTTTCCATCAGGCGAAAAAGCCACCGACAAAACCGCTTTGGGCAGTGCCAAGGTCAGCAATTTCCTTCCTTTTGCATCGAATAATAGGGCGGTTTGGTCATCGCCTCCCGACAAAATTTTTGTGCCATCCGCCGAAACAGAAATCGCATTAATTTTGCCATCATGAACGGATTGATTAAAAACTTCATGACCTTGTAACTTTCTGATTTTCAAGATGCCACGCCAGCTTCCAGATACTATTTGATGATGATTCGGAAAAAATTGAGCCGTGTGCATACGGTCGTTTTTTTCGTCAAAAGTTTGGAGTAATTTGCCATTTTTTGCATTCCAAATTTTGAGCGTATGGTCATCGCTGGCAGTCAAAATTTTTGTGCCATCCGCCGAATAATCTACCGCATAAATTCGGGCTTTGTGTCCCTTAAATTGACGAAGTAACCGCCCTGTTTTTGCGTCCCAAAGTCGAGCCGTTCGGTCATTTCCCGCCGTTAAGAGTTGGTCATTTTTGGGGGCAAATTTGAGGCTCAAAATCCCTTCGGGATGCCGAAAATGAGCTTGTATTTTTTCGTGATTTTGAAGCGTAAAAATTTCTCCGTTTTTTAGTCCAATCGCCATCAAATTACTTTTTTGGGATGCAAAATCTACACCGACAATCGGATACTCGAATGAAAAATTATTCATTGTAATTCCTTGAATATGAATTAGTTTTGATGTGCCATCTTCACAGCCTGTCAAAATATATTTTCCATTTTCGGAGAACGTAAGCGTATTGATTTCTTGCCCATGTCCCTTAAATTCAAATTGGATTTCGCCCGTTTGAGCATCACTCAAAATGACCGTATGGTCGTTGCTTCCTGACAAAACATATTTTCCATCAGGCGAAAATTTGACCGCATGAACCGCACTTTGATGCGCCTTAAATCGGATTATTTTTTGAGTATTTCTATCGAAAATAAAAGCGAATTTTTCGGAACTACCGACCAATATTTTTGAGCCATCAGAGGATACGTCTATCGAAAAAATATTGAGTTCTGGATTTTGAAAAATGGTTTGTCCATTGCCATTTTCATCCCAACTTATAATCGTGCCACCGAAATCAGCGGTCAAGATTTTTTTGCCATCCGATGCGAAGCAAGCCGAAGTAATGATGAATGGATGTCCGATTAAATCTTGCTGAAAATCACCATGTTGCGTCCATATTTTTGCCGAATTATCGGTGCTGGCGGTGATGATTTTTGTGCCATCTGGCGAAAACTGAATCGAAGTGATTTCGCCAGAATGCCCTCGCAAAGTACGCAACGTATCGCCCTGAATGTTTCGCAAAATGGCGGTTCGGTCTCGACTTCCTGTGATGATTTTTGAGCCGTCAGGCGAAAAAGCCACCGCCGAAATTCGGTCAGAATGTCCTCGAAAAATGTGGATTTCTTTGCCTTCCAAATTCCATAGTTTGGCACTGTTTCCTTCCGTCCCAATCAAAACGTATTTCCCGTTGGGCGAAAACGCCACGGCACGCACTGCTTTTTTGTGCCAAAATGTTTTTTGATGGAATATATTTTCGGCATAAATTTTCCCCAAAATTTTCCATACTCCCGCACTTTCGGGATTGATTTTCAGGGCTTTCTCCGCAATTCGGAGCGCATCTGTGGCATCGGTTTCTTGCAGTTCGAGTGCCTGCGCCGTCAGTCGATTGGCAAGGGCTTCTTTTCGGGCTTTATCTCGCTGAAAGTTGAATAAAATTGCCAAGACAAATACTGCCCCTGCCAGCAGTCCCAATACCGTCCAGAGTGAATATTTTTCGGTACGTTTTCGGTTTCGTCTTTTTTGACTGCGGACAAGAATTTTGCGTTCGATTTCGGTCAAATCTCGCATTCCCGTCATGCCTTTTTCGACTGCTTTGAGGTCTGGAATATCCAACCAAATTTCTTGCGTTTCTTCGGTCGAATCGGGTTGTTTGGCGGTCAATAATCGGGAAGCGTGTTGCCCAGCTCTATCCGATTCGTTAAACTCCCGAATGACCACAGGCGCAAGGGTATCGTGAATCAAAACGGTGGCGTGAGGCTCGGTTTCGGAGTCATTCAAAAGATAGACTTCTTTGAGTTTTTGAACCAATTTTTCGAGGATGGTTGCCTGATGTCGATACAATTTTTGGAGCGTTTGTGTGGGCATACTTTCGGCTGCCAGCATCTCGGTAGTGTGCTGTTTGAGAATATCTAAAACCAAGCCCGAATCTACGGCTTCTGGAAATGAATTTCGGACAATAAGTATCTGACGGTCAAAGAATTCGGACATTGCCAAGCCTTTTCGTTTGAGTTCCCGATACATTTCTACGGTAAAAATAGTGGGCTTGCCTTGCCTCCGATTTTCGGCATTTTTTTCCCACATTCGTGTCAGAATAATTTGTAAAACCGCCGCAATCGGCGAATTTTTATCGGCGACCAAATCATCAGCAATCAAATGTGATAAATCGGTATCGACTCGGATGCCATACCGATTTTTGAGTTCATCAGAAAGTGCCATGCCTTTGACCACTTCGGCGATGTCTTGATGCGTTAAATGTTCCAAAAAAATATCCGTTCGGGAGAGTTCTTGGGAGCGCAATGCCTCACGAATTTCGGGATGAAATTCTTTGCGATAAGAAAGGATTAGTTTGCCTTGTGGAAGCTGTTTGGGATTACCAAAAATTTCTCGAAGTTGAAGCGCAAAATCGGTCATTTCCGAATCAAATTGGTCGTTGGGTCGAGTAAAAATTTCTTCCACTTGGTCTAATAAAATGACGACAGGCTTGCCCGTAAAAATTTCAGCCCGAAGCCAAGCCACCTGAATCGAAGAGGCATTTTCAGTAAGATTTTCAAGACGATTATCTCGCAGGCGTTTTCTTTTTTCGTCCAATTCCCAAATGAGTTTTGCGATTTTTTCGATTGCCTCGCCACGAAGTTCATTTTGCACTTTTCTAAGATTTGAAATATCTGTATCAATCTTTTCAAGTCTTTCCGAGCGTTGATTTTTGCCTTCGGTTTCGGAGGCAGGCGCAAGCTGCTCTAAGGCTGCTCGAAGTGTTTGCGAAAGTCCTAAATTTTGCTTTCTTTTAGCGTAAATTACGGTGTACTCTTTTTCGAGTCGAGGAAATAATCCGGCATCCAAAAGCGAGGATTTCCCGACCCCCGATTGCCCATAAAACTGAATAATAGGCGGTGCTTTTCGGTCTGCGATTCGATTGTAGAGCGCACGTATATAAAAAGACCTACCAAAGAAAATTTTGGCATGTTTTCGTTCATATTGCTTCAAAAAAAGATATGGATTTTCGGGAAGGGTATAATTTTGAGGAATTTCGGGTAATCCAAAGAGCGGATTCTCGGAAGCATCAGGCAAGTTCCATTCCCGAATAATGCCCGAACCTTTCCGAAAATAAATACGCCACGGAAATCGGTCGGGCGTAATTAGGTCTGGTCGCCTGCGATATAACGCCCGATAATTTACGCCTTTTCGGATTTTGATTTCGTCAGTGGCTTCGTCCCATGATTTTTCGATAGAAAAACCGCGCGCTAAACTTTTATAAAATCGGGTTGCCAAATCCGAAGCCGTCATATCATCAATAGTTTGCGTGGTAGCGATGACGCACGAAATCCCCCGATTCATCAAATCGATGGCTTGCTGTTCGGTCGAGCAGCCATTTAAGAATATGATTTTCAGATGATTGCGTTTTTGTAAATAAGAAACTAAACCTTCGCCGTGTGCGATGCTTTGCGAACCATCGGCATTTTCGAGCAATAATTGATAGCCATCCGCATGACCGCCATAATGAAAAATAGCGATTCGGTCGCAATAATTTCGGTTCTCAAAAATATCCAAAATATCATCAATCGAAGCGTTTGAACGTTCAATAATTTCGCATAAATTCTCTTCGAGTGCGGGTTCGAGTGCCTTTCGGATGCCCGTCAATTCGAGCGATAAGTTCCTCAAATACCGTGTGTTATCAGTTTTATCATTGGCAAAAGCCAGAAAAATAACGGGCTTTTTTTGTCTTGTTGTCATGGGTTTGAGTGATGTGATGCTTGTTGTTTTTCCGAACGTTTTGATTGGTTAATATTACAAAATTTTTGGAAAAATAGATAACATTCATAGGATTTGGTACGGAACGAAAAAGCAGCAACGAAAAAGCAGCAACGAAAAAGCAGCAACGAA
>CAZNYR010000112.1:7756-11357 GCA_964577275.1 uncultured Cytophagales bacterium
GGTACGGAACGAAAAAGCAGCAACGAAAAAGCAGCAACGAAAAAGCAGCAACGAACGTTTTTTTTATTTGGTATATAATTTAGTATCTTGTTTGGTGCTGTATTTGTACTTTATGAAAAAGAATTTAAACTTCTGAAAATGCGTTTGAAAGGATTGATAGTACTCATTTTTTGCGGTATGTTGGGATATAAAAAGCTATTTGCCCAAAATCAGGTAGCGATAGATTCCCTGCGGGCGGTGCTGAAAAAGGAATTATCCACTACCCAAAAAATTAGCACATTAAATAAATTAGTTGAGTTGTACAGTTATTTCGATTCGACACAAACTGCGTATTATTTTGAACAGTTACGTGCTGAAACTCAATTACATCCGTCTGATTCATTGCTTTCGTTTGCCTATTTTAATTATGCGTGGCTCATGATGGATAGAGGCAATTTTGAGAAAGCCGAACTTTTTTTTAGGGCAGGCAAAGAATACGCCCGCAAAGCTGGACATTTAACCTACGAAGGCTTTGGTTTTCAGGGACTTGGCATGATACACAAACGTCAAGGAAATTATGAACAAGCCTTGAATTATTATGAAAAATTTTTGGAATTGGAGCAAAAAGCCAAAGATGAATACGCCACCGCAGATGCGTATAATGCCATTGCTACGGTTTATGCCAGTTTATTAGCATACGACAAGGCGATTGAATTTTATCGGAAAGGCGAAAAAGTATTCCGAAAAATAAATAATTTCGGCGGTTTGGCGTATAGTTTAGACAATTTGGCAAATATTTATTTTTATCAAGGCAATTATTCCAAAGCCATTGAATATTATTTTAAGGCATTAGAATTGGACGAGAAAGACACAAAAAATCCACAAAATAAGGAAAATATTAGCTCTAAATATCATCACCTTGCGCTGGTGTATGATGCCTTAGAAAACTACCCTGAAGCTCTCAAAAACGCTCATTTTGCCCTCAAATCACGGCAGGAAATTGCAAATAAAATGTGGATTGCCTCGACTTCTAATCTGTTGGGCAATATTCATCAGGCACAACAAAATTATGATTCGGCAGCTTTTTATCTCCAACGCGGGTTGCGCCTTGCTCAGGAGGCGAATAATCAGAAAGAACACTACGAAAGTTTGATTGGATTAGGCAAATTAAATTTTGAACTCAAACACCCCGAAAATGCCTTTCATTATGCGGAAAGAGCTTTAACATTAGCCCAAAAAATGGAAAATAGAGCCGTAAGCTATCAGGCGTGGCATTTATTGAGTAAATGTTATTTATCTTCCAAAAATTACGAAAAAGCCTTATCTTTTGCACAAAAAACCTATCCGATAGCCCAACAAAAAAGTGCCGAAATTTTGCAGGAATCGGCTGGTATTTTGGCGATTATTTACGAAAAACAAGGAAATTACCAACAAGCCTATGCGTATCATAAAATTTTTAAATCAATGACAGACAGTTTGTTAAGTGATAAAAATCGTAAACTTCTTACTCGGAGTGCCATGCAATATGAGTTTGATAAGGAAAAAGCCAAACTTCAAGCCCAAAACGAACAACAACGTCTTATCGAACAACAAAAATTGCAACGTCAAAAATATCTTACATACGGTATTGCGATAGGATTTATATTTATTTTAATATTTACGATACTGATTTATCGAAGTTTCCAACAAAAAAAGACGGCGTTCAAATTATTAAGTATCCAAAAGGAAGAAATACTTCATCAAAAAGAAGAAATATCACAACAAAAAGAAGAAATTTTACAACAAAATCAATATCTGGAAGATACCCTAAAAACACTGCAAGATGCTCAAAGTCAGTTGATTCAGTCCGAAAAAATGGCTTCGGTTGGGATGCTGACGGCAAGTATGGCACACGAAATAAATAATCCTATAAATTATATTTCGGGTGGAGTGCAGGCTCTCGAAGGGCTTTTGGAGGAAACATGGGAAATCTTGGAAAAATACGCAGAAATCGAACAACAATCGACTCCCGATTTGGCACAATTCAGGTTGGAACTGGCGGAATTAAAAGAAGAGTTAGAATTTTATGAAAATAAGTCCTTCACTTTCAGTACGTTAAAAGATATTCAGGCGGGGGCAGAACGCATGGCACAGGTGGTCAAAAGTTTACGAATTTTTACTCGATTGGATGAAAATGAAGTCAAAGAAACAGATATTCACGAAAATCTGGAGGCGGTTTTGGTTATTTTAGGCAATCATTATGTGGGCAAAATTGAGTTAGTGAAGGATTTTGCTTCGATACTATCGCCGATTTGGTGTTTGCCTGCCAAAATTAATCAGGTGTTTTTGAATCTGCTTTTAAATGCCGAGGAATCGCTTAATGGTTCGGGAACAATTACTCTGCAAACCTCTGAAAATGAGGAGTTTGTCATTATTTCAATTCGAGATAACGGCAAAGGTATTCCCGAAGATGTGCGGGATTCGATTTTTATGCCTTTTTTTACGACCAAAGAGTCCGAAAAAAATACGGGCTTAGGTTTGACGATGGTTCAGGAAATTATTCAAGAACATCAAGGTAAAATTATAGTTACTTCCGAAGAGGGCAAAGGCACTGATTTTCAGGTTTTTTTGCCAAAAAATGTGTAGTTATCCGACAAATTCAGTTCCAAAATAATTCGTGATTCGTAAAAGATAGTTTATTTTTGTTTCGATTCATTTGAATCAAACGACAAAATTAATTTCATACATCAATAAAATGAATATCGAATCAAGTTTAATTGACGGGATTTTGGCAGGCTTTGAAGCTAAATTTAACGAAAAATTATCAAAAAATAACATCACCTTACAAGCTACTCGCAAGGAATTTGAAGGCGATTTTACGTTAGTTACCTTTCCTTTTGGCAAATTAACCAAGAAACGCCCTGACGAAACCGCACAAATTTTGGGCGAATATTTGGAAGAACATCTTGAGTTCGTTACGACATTTAATGTTGTAAAAGGTTTCTTAAATATCTCAATTTTGTCTAATTTATGGTTTGATTTGTTTTGTGAAATAAATGCCCAAAATTATTACCAAAATTTGCCTAAAAATGGGCAAAAAGTCATGGTCGAATATTCTTCGCCAAACACCAACAAACCATTGCATCTGGGACACTTACGCAATAACTTTCTGGGACATTCCGTTTCGTTAATTTTGGAGGGCGCAGGATACGAAGTTTTGAAAACTAACTTGGTGAATGACAGAGGGATACATATTTGTAAATCCATGTTGGCTTACCAAAAATTTGGGCAAAACGAAACACCCGAAAAAGCCCACATCAAAGGCGATAAATTGGTGGGTAATTATTATGTCAAATTTGACATGGAAAACCGAAAACAAATCGCTGAACTACGGTCAAAAATCAAGGCACAAAACCCTACAATTAGTGAAGAAGATGTCGCAAAAAAATCTAAAAATACGCCACTTTTGCTTGAAGCACAAGAAATGCTCCGAAAATGGGAAAAAAATGACCCCGAAACCGTTGGATTATGGCAAAAAATGAACCGATGGGTTTATGCTGGTTTTGATGAAACTTACAAGGCGATTGGCGTTGAGTTTGATAAATTTTATCTCCATTATAATTTCCCTCCTTTTTCGGTGGGA
>CAZNYR010000113.1:0-10609 GCA_964577275.1 uncultured Cytophagales bacterium
TGCCGGCGACAGTGCCGCCAGCGGCCTTCAGAACCTTGCGTACCATCGTCCGCTCCCCGCCAGCCGAGCCCGCGCGACATCGATGCGACCCTGGGCGAGGGCGACCTCTTCCTCGAGTTGGGCTCGGCGAGCAGCGGCGAGGTCGACGTCCATGGGAGCAGCCAGTCCGGCGGTCGCCCGACCCTCGGCGACCGATTCCAGCCGTTTCGACGTGAACAGCGTGGATTCGATGACCTCCAGCTCTGCCCGTGCGGCCAGGACGTCGAAATATGCGGCCAAGGCTCGCGCCTCGACATCTCGCGCGGTGACTTCGACCGCAGCCTTGGCTTCGTTGCGTTCGGCTTCGGTTTTGATGCTTCCTTTGGTGTTTAATGATGAGGTAGGCGGACTGATAGAACTGGTGAGTCCGAAAAAATTTGAGGAGGCACAACTGCAACTTATTCAGGAAATTAGCCGAAATATTGCTTCGGTTTTGGTTAATTTTTTAGCCAATTTAGAAAACCGTCAACTGGTCGAAAAACTCAAAAATCAGACGCAACGCCTGCACGAAAAAGAGCTACAACTTAGGCGGAACATCGAAAAATTAGAGGCAACGCAGGAAGAGATGAAAGCCAAACAAGACCAACTTGAAGAGGCAAACGCACAAATCGAACAGCAACGCTCACAAATCGAGGACACGTTTAATCATCTGAAACATCGTAACAAACAGGTTACGGATAGCATCCGATATGCACAAACTATTCAACAAGCTATCTTGCCGTTTGACGAAAAATTGGAAGAATTTTTTCCCGCTCATTTTGTATTATATCGCCCAAAAGATATTGTTTCGGGCGATTTTTTTTGGGTCAGTCATATGGCAGGCAAAACTTTTATTGCTTCGGTCGATTGTACTGGACATGGCGTACCCGGTGCATTTATGTCATTAATAGGTTATTCCCAACTTAATGCTGTGGTTAATGAAAAACGGATTTATGAGCCAGCCATGATATTAGAATTATTACATTTCAAGATTCAAAAAATACTTCGTCAAGAGAATATCGAAAATCGTCCCGAAACCAAAGACCGCATCAATACCGATGGCATGGATATTTGTTTTTGTGCGATTGAATATACTCAAAATCAACAAGTTATTATCGAATATGCGGGCGCAAAATTACCGCTCTATCTTATTTTGCCACATACCCAAGAACTCAAAAGTATTAAAGGAGACCGCCGTTCTATTGGTGGCTTTATTCGGAAAAGTACAAGTTTTACCAATCGTAGATACGAAGTTCCGATGGGAACCATGATGTATTTGACCACCGATGGATTTATCGACCAAAGCAATCCCGAACGCAAACGCATCGGCTCCTCCAAACTCAAAAGTACCTTGCAACACATTGCTTCCCTGCCCATGTCCGCTCAAAAGGCACAATTAGAGCATCTGCTCGATACACATCAACAGCACCAAGAGCAACGAGATGACATCACGCTCATTGGCATTCAATTATAATTTTTGTATATTTACTTCAAAAATATCGTATTGTGCAATCATTCTTACATCAGAAAATCGTAACGCCTTTCCTGAATTTGCTCAAAGAAGGCATTACACCTCAAAAGTTGGCGCAGTCCGTTACACTCGGAATCGTGATGGGATTTATTCCTATTTGGGGTATAAGTACCTCATTATGTGTAGCTTTGGGTTTAAAATTTCGCCTCAATATGGTAGCAATCCAGACGGCAAATTATTTGGTTGCCCCTCTTCAATTATTGGTATTTATTCCTTTTATTCATCTGGGTAATTTTTTTACACAAAGTGCGTCTTTTCCTTATACTGCCGAGCAAGTTTTACTCGAAATACAACAAGCCCCCGAAGTTATGTTTTTAGAATTTGGCTGGGCAATTACACAAGGCGTACTGGCATGGGCTTTGGTCATGTTGCCACTAAGTTTGATTTTATATCGGTGTTTATTTTTTATTTTTCAAAAATTCAAATCATAATCTACTGATTATCAGTATTAAAACATAAATATCGTAAAATCACGATAAAACATCTTGTTTTTTTGATAGATATATCGTAATTTTGCGATATATTAAATATTTAAGAAATTTATGGGCGCAACCAAAACACACATTTTTACCGAACGAGAAATCACAATTTCGGAATATGCCAAAGCCTTTGCACATCCTGCACGGATTGCGATTATTGATTATTTACTTAAAAACCAGACGTGTATCTGCAAAGACCTCACGGATGAATTGCCTTTATCGCAATCTACCGTTTCGCAACATCTGAAAGAATTGAAACGAATCGGCATTATCAAAGGCAAAATCATACCTCCAAAAGTATGCTATTGCATCAACGAAGAAGTATGGGAAAAAGCCCGCCAAACTTTTACGTTATTTTTGCAAAAAAGCGAAGGTTGTTGTTAGACAAACGACCTTTTTTTAAATTAATCTATCGTAATATTGCATTAAAACGATTTATATTTATTTTATCACCTTCAAAACATCAAAAATCATGGTACAAAATGCAGAAACTTTGAAAGCTATCGTCAAGGAAAAATATGCTCAAATTGCTCAACAAGATAAGCTCCAAAATCAGACTTCGTGTTGCGGAGTAGGCAGCAGTTGTGATACGATTGAATACAGCGTTTTCGCCGAAAACTATTCAGAATTAGAGGGTTACAATCAAGATGCGGACTTGGGTTTGGGTTGCGGATTGCCCACACAATTTGCCCAAATCAAGACTGGAGATACGGTAGTCGATTTGGGTTCGGGTGCAGGAAATGATTGCTTTGTCGCCCGAAGTTTGACGGGTGCCGAGGGCAAAGTCATTGGCATTGACATGACCCCGATAATGATTGAAAAAGCACGAGAAAACGTAGCCAAATTGGGTTTTAAGAATGTCGAATTTCGGTTAGGGGACATCGAAAAAATACCGCTGACCAGCAATACTGCCGATGTCGTGGTGAGCAACTGCGTCCTGAATTTAGTCCCCAACAAAACGCAGGCTTTTGCCGAAACTTTCCGCATCCTAAAAGCGGGCGGACACTTTAGTATTTCGGATGTGGTGCTGATGGGCGAATTGCCCGAAAATCTGAAAAAAGATGCCCAAATGTATGCGGGCTGTGTATCTGGCGCCATCCAAAAAGAAACGTATCTTGAAACCATACAAAATACTGGTTTTCAGAATATTACAATCCAAAAAGAACGAAAAATAGAGTTACCCGAAGAGATTTTAAATTCATATTTTTCGGTCGAGGAGCAACAACAATTTGGCACGGAAAAACTTGGCATTTACAGCATCACGGTATATGCCGAAAAACCAAACTGCGCGCCCAATAGTGGTTGTTGTTAAGTAATTTTAAGGCAAAAGTATCGGCAATTCTAAATTTGGAATTGCCGATTAAATTCATGTTAAAAATCATAAAATTATTTTAAAAACTTACATTTCAAATATTTAATATCGTGTCCTTTTTGATGAAATTGTTGTTCAAATCGAGTTACAATGCCGTGATGTTCGGCATATAAAGGTGACTGATACAAATTATCAGTATGTTCTAAGTCCTTGATTTTCTGGGTTTTGAATATTTCTAAGGAATATTGATAAAGTCCCGTATTATCGGTTTTGAGTCTAAAAATGCCTTCAGGCTGAAGGATTTTGCGATAAATTTCTAAGAATCGGGGGAAAGTCAGGCGGCGTTTTTCGTCCTTATCTCGTGGTCTGGGGTCGGGATGAATCACCCAAATTTCGGCGACTTCGTTTTCCTCAAAAAAATTTTCTAAGGCATGAATTAAGGTACGCAAAAAGGCAACATTTTGGAGGTTATTTTGCTGTGCAAAAGTGCTTCCTTTCCAAATTCTATCGCCCTTGATGTCGATGCCTACGAAATTTTTTTCGGGATAAATTTGTGCGAGTCCTGTGGTGTATTCGCCTCTTCCGCACGCTAATTCGAGGACAATCGGGTGATGATTTCCGAAAAATTCGTTCCAATTTCCTTTGATGTTGTCGAAGCGTACTTTGCCCGGCTCCAGTACGTTTTGTGCCGTCTGATTTTCGGCAAATTTGAATCGCTTTCTGCGTGTCATTTTACGAAGTCGCTTTCTATGAATTGATGCGCCCAAAGTTACTGAAAAACGAATTATTTTTTCTTGATTTGAGGCAAATCCCGTAAACTTTATTTGGTTAAATGAGTTCAAAAATAGGAACTAAAAATCATATTATATTCATGCAAAATCACGAATTATTACAAAAATTTCCTGTTAAATTACAACTTCCAGTACAATGGGGCGATATGGATGCCTTTCAGCACGTCAATAATGTGCGGTATTTGCGTTGGTTTGAGAGTGTGCGCGTCGAGTATCTGAAGTATCTCAAAACGGCTCAAATGAGTGCCAATACTTCGGTCGGTTTTATTGTTGGCTCGTTAGAATGTAAGTATTTATTCCCTGTTACTTATCCCGATACGATTGAATTGGGCGTTCGGATTGAAAATATCGAAGGGAGTAAATTAGATATGATTTGCCACATGGTGAGCTTACGACATCAAAAGTTGGTGGCGATTGCGAAGGCAAAAATTGTTATCTATGATTATGTCAAGCAACAAAAAATTGAAATTCCTGCCGAAACCTTACAAGAAATCGAGGAAGTAGAAAAATCGGTGTGATGATACATTTACACAAACCTTTACAGCGATTCAAATATGCTATAAAGGTTAAAGAAGTGCTATTTTTTGGGCTGTATTACCACAAAAATACCAATCCAATTTCTGGTAGAATCATGTGTGTAGGCGACCTTTTGGATTCAAAATTCATGACTTCGGGATAATATGGGTCAAATTCGACCGATTCTTTGTCCAAATATTCGGCTTCTGCACCAAATAAATAGCGACATTTTAGGTTTAATTTCATGGCACCCCTTCCGACCATTAAGCCAATTCCGCCACCATAAAGCAAGGCAAAATCGGAATAATCGATACTGGCTTCGAGGGTTTCATTGGTATCATCATCATCATCCCAGTTCCAGCTATCGTTGGTAATGTCTTTGAGAGTAGTTCGTGTATATAACCAATTAAATCCAATGACCCCCTCCAGATATGGCGTTGCGAATAGATTTTGGTCTTGGGACGGAACGATACGCATGACCAGATTTGCCATGAGCATATTATTGCTGGTAGCTAATTCCAAATCACGGTTAAATTGTTGATACTCTTGGGAGTTATAGCCGTGTGTGAGATAATTAATTTCGCCGCCCAAATAAACAGGCGATTCCTGCATAGGGAAAAGCAACGTTCCGCCAAGTCCTACACCCACCGATTCTGAGGCATACCGAAAATCCGAAGTAGGAAAAGCTACACGAAGATTAAAGTCAAACATTTGTGCATATAACGGACTGAAAATCAGGACAATAAAACCTAAAGTAAGCATCATTTTTTTCATGTGTATTGCATTTTTTGTGTAGAAACTTCATGCGTTATTTTTAGGATGATATTTTGGCTACAAAGGTTGTTTGTCAAAGGTGTGCGATTTAAAATTCCTACAAAAATAATGCTACGTAGTATTGAGTATTTAGTACAAAGTATCAAGATGATGTAATTATTTGAAAATCAAGAAATTACATTCAAACCAAAATACAAACTAAATTGGCATCGGTACTTACAAAAAAAAATTGGCAACAAAATTGAATAGACAAATTTCAGGTAATTTGTTTGATAGAAAATTAAATTATTGCATTTTTGTATTTAATATTTAAAATTAAAAAACATAAGTTTAGTGTACTGGTTTGATGTGGCGATTCAGAAGAGGTAATGATTTAATCCTGATAAGGATTTTGTTTGAATAACAACACACAAACAGTTAATTTGATTATTTACTCATACAGAACGCTTCCGAATAAAAGTTTGATTTAAAAAGAGCAAAGCCTGTTAATTGTAAGTAAAAATTCTATCTTTGCTCCATTATTCGGATACGTTGTAAAACAAACAATATGGGACTGTTCGACTTTTTTTCGAGTGATATCGCCATTGATTTAGGCACGGCTAACACTCTGATATTACATAAAGGTAAAATCGTGGTGGATGAGCCATCCATTATAGCGATTGACCAAAGAACTAACAAAATCATCGCCGTAGGCAATGAGGCGATGCAAATGCACGAAAAAACGCATCCTAATCTCAAGACTATCAGACCTTTGCGCGATGGGGTAATTGCTGATTTCCATGCTGCCGAATACATGATTCGAGGTTTGATAAAGATGATGGACAATGAGAAAAGTGGCTTTATGCCCAAATCACATCGTATGGTCATTTGTATTCCTTCGGGCATTACTGAAGTGGAAAAACGAGCCGTTAGGGACTCCGCAGAACACGCTGGCGCAAAAGAAGTTTATATGATTCAAGAACCTTTGGCAGCAGCCATCGGTATCGGAATTGATATTTCTAAGCCTATCGGAACGATGATTGTCGATATTGGTGGTGGCACGACCGAAATCGCTGTGATTGCCCTTTCGGGGATTGTCGGCGACCAATCTGTACGGACTGCGGGCGATGTATTTACCAAAGACATCTTAGATTATATGCGCCGACAACATAATTTGTTGATTGGCGAACGGTCTGCCGAGCGCGTCAAAATCGAAGTGGGTGCGGCGATGGCTGAATTGGATAATCCGCCTGATGACTACGAAGTAAAAGGACGTGATTTGATGACTGGCATCCCGAAAGTGGTCAAGATTTCTTATCCCGAAATTGCCTTTGCGATTGATAAATCCATTTCCAAAATTGAAGAGGCTGTTTTGAAAGCCCTAGAAACTTCTCCGCCCGAATTATCAGCGGATATTTATGAAAACGGTATTCACCTCACGGGTGGTGGGGCTTTGTTGCGGGGCTTGGATAAGCGACTGGCAATGAAGACCAAATTGCCGATTCATATTGCCGATGACCCACTAAGAGCTGTTGTTCGGGGAACAGGAATTGCCCTCGAAAGAATGGACATCTACAAAGGAATCTTAATGACTTAGACCGCAAGAGAAAACATGAAACTTTTGCTTCGGATTTTGCATCAGAGCAGGACTTTTCTGGTATTTTTAATATTAGAAGTCGTCAGCCTTGCTCTGATGTTTTCTCACAATGATTACCAAAGTGCTGGACTTTTTGTGGGTTCTAATCAATTTTTTGGCAGTATTTATCAAACGACCTCTCGGCTCTCAAATTTTATTTCGTTAGAAAAACAAAACGAACAATTACAAGCTGAAAATGCCGAACTGCGCCGAATGATTAATCAGGTAAAGATGCGTGATTTCAGTTCCAATGCCCTTGTGCATCAGGATTATATCTCCGCCAAAGTGGTGAGTAGTTCTGTCGGGCGAGAGCATAATTATCTTATCCTGAACAAAGGCACAAAAGATGGCGTAAAGCCTCGCATGGGCATCATTACGGCAAATGGCATTGTCGGGAAAATCAAGGCGTGTTCCGAAAATTTTTCGGTCGCTTTTTCCATCCTGAATCCCAAATTGATGTTTGCGGGACGCATCCAGCGGACTGGCAAAGATTCTATCAAAAATCAAGGCATCGGCACAATTCGGTGGGTTAATTCCTTAAACCCCACAAAAATTAACTTGTTAAACTTTCCTGCGTATGTTCCCGTGCGTAAAAACGATACGATTGTTACGGTAGGTTATGATGGAATTTTTCCGAATAATTATCCGATTGGAATCATAGAAGAAATACGCCAAAGTGCAGGCGACCAACGCGAAATTGAGGTCAAACTCAATACTGATTTGGCAACCGTATCTCACGTCTATATCGTGGATGCACCCCAAAAGTCCGAATTAGATTCCCTAAAAACCACCCAGATTCCAATCCAAGACCAATAATTTAATTAAGCTCTATAAACATTATGAACCACCAAGATTTAATCGCCCATAGTTTCAATTTCATTTTGTACCTGACGTTGCAAATTTTGTTTTTGCATAATGTCATGTTGTTCAATGTAGGGTTTTGTTATATTTATGTAGCATTTTTATTATTATTGCCTTTTGAAATCGGTACGGTACTCATGATGTGTATCGGTTTTTTGGTGGGCTTATTCATTGATTTATCCTATAATGTGGTTGGGATTCATATGTTTAGTTGCGTTTTGTTGGGTTTTGTACGCAATCGCTGGATTTGGCGATTAGCTCCGATGGGTGGCTACGAGGCTTCGGCACGCCCATCCCTGACGGTTATGGGCTTAAATTGGTTTGCAAAATATACATTTTGGCTCATTTTAGTACATCACATTCCTTTATTTTTATTAGAAGCATTTAGCTCGCAACTCTATTCGGTGGCATTGCTCAAGGCGGGAATCAGTACTGGAATAACTTTTGCTTTCATATTAATTGTTCAATATCTATCGCAAATTTTGGCGGGCAAACGCCCCACATCCTACTAATCAAGAAATAACAGAATAAATTAAGGTAATTATTTAATCCAAAATCTCGAAAAATAAGGATAAAAACTATCTCAAAGATTTGGAACATTCTAAGAAACCACGTACTTTGCGTTGTTTACAAAGACATAAATTGTCTAAGTTCATTTGGTTTTGCTTTGCTGTTCAGTTTATTTTAATAAAGTTGCGTAGTTTTTATGTCAAATTCTGACGAAAAAATTTTCCAACATAACCAGTACTAATTGAACGTAAGTAGTATTAAGACGATATAATTATTTGAAAATCAACAAATTTTCAAATAAAGATACGAACTAAATTTGCATCGGTCTTAACTAATGCGTCATATTTATCTAATAATCAACAAGATATTGGTATTGATTCTGTTTGAATTTGACCAAGAAATACGAATTAAAGATTATGGAAATACAACAAATACTCCCTTATCCACTTTTTATTTTGGGTTTTGTGCTATTGGTCAAAGGGGCAGATTGGCTGGTAGAAGGCACTGCATCAATAGCCAAAAAGTTTAATATTCCAGATATTATCATTGGGCTAACGATTGTTTCGTTGGGAACATCCATGCCCGAACTCATCGTCAATTTATTAGCCAGTTTTGATGGAAGTCCCGATTTGGCTATCGGGAACATTCTGGGCAGTAATGTTGCTAATATTTTGCTGATTTTGGGTGTAACTGCCATTATTTCCCCTTTGATAGTGAACCGAAACACGATGCTCATCGAAATTCCGTTTTCATTGACGGCAGCTTTGTTGTTTGGTTTTTTGGCAAATGCGAACCTCAAAGCCGAATTTTTACGTTCCAATCTCAGCGAAAAAGTCATCACAAACGGACTCGAACTCAATCGAGTTGATGGCGCAATTTTGTTAGTTTTCTTTTTGATGTTTATGCTTTACATTTTCAAATTTGCCAACCAATCAGGTGAACCAAGCGAGGATGAAGAAATCGAACTATTACCAGACTGGAAAACAGGCTTATATATCGCTCTGGGCTGTATCTGTTTGCCACTTGGTGGAGAATTTATCGTCAGTGGAGCGCAGTCTGTTGCCAAACAAATGGGCATCAGCGAATCTGTAGTTGCCTTAACCATTGTGGCTATTGGCACTTCACTACCTGAATTAGCTGCCTCGGCAGTGGCAGCCTTCAAACAAAAGACGGACATCGCTATCGGAAATGCCGTAGGTTCAAATATTTTTAATGTTCTCTGGATTTTGGGTTTAAGTGCCATGATTGCGCCTTTGCCCTTCCAAGAAATCAGCAATTTGGATGTGGCAATGATTATTTTAGCCAGTATGTTGCTCTTGATTGTGCTGGCGGTAGGCAAACAATATCAGATTGGACGAAAAACAGGTATCTTCTTTTTGTTGGTGTACGTAATGTATATTGTTATGTTAATTAATCGAGAACAAGATATTATTAAACAGAATATTGAGAATAATAACAATCCTGTCGAGCAATCTACAGAGTAATAACTTGTTACTATTTGATAAATTCCTAGGCGATTTTCATACAATATTCAGGTTACCACTTCTTATAAAAGCAGTAAGTGGCAGTAAATTTTTATAAAATCACATCAAAATTACATTTTTACGACCATTCGTATTTTGACAAATCATTCACATTTTATTTTAGTATTAATTAATAATTAAGGGTTTAACTAATTTTACAAATCCATGCTAAAATATGTTCAGACCGTTCAAAAATTTGCTCGTGAGATTTTAAAAGAATTAGGTATCGGAACTGTACTTCAGGATAAAATTATTTATACTGTCCTGGTATTGATGTTGTTGTGGATTATGCAACATATTATTTTATTTTTGATTGTGCGTGTGAGCCGAGCAGATATTTCGGATAAGTATTACCGCAAAAAAACGACAGCATATATCATTTATGCGTTTGGTATTTTGGCATTAAGCTGGATTTGGATTGAACGTTTTGAGTCAGTGGCAACGTTCTTTGGCTTAATTACAGCAGGTTTGGCAATCGCTTTCAAAGACCCGATTATGAATATGGTTGGCTGGCTGTATATTATCTGGCGCAAGCCATTCAAAGTAGGTGATAGGATTGAAATTGACCAAGTAGCCGGTGATGTTGTCGATATTAGTTTATTTCGATTTGTATTGATGGAAATTGGAAATTGGGTTGATGCAGAACAGAGTACCGGGCGCATTTTGCACGTCCCTAATG
>CAZNYR010000113.1:10619-11132 GCA_964577275.1 uncultured Cytophagales bacterium
CCAAGATAATTAATTCAGTATTAGCTAATTACACGGATGAATTTGAGTATATCTGGAATGAAATTCCTATTTGTGTAACATTTGAAAGCGATTGGAAACGAGCAAAAGATATTTTGACCGGAATTATCTACGAAAACTACGAAAAATATGGCGAGATTGCCGAGCAAAAAATCAAAAATACATCTTCTAAATATCTGATTGTCTATCGAAAAACGACTCCTATCGTATATACTAGTGTGGAAGAGCGGGGCATTATGCTGACTATCCGTTATTTGTGTCCTGTACGAGGCAGGAGAGGCAGTGTACAAGAAATTCTTGAATCCACTTTAGATAGATTTGAAAACGAAAATATTCATTTTGCATATCCTACGCAGCGTTTTTATACTACTGAATCAAAACCAACTTTTTAGATAAAAATCTTTGCAGAAGACCTATAAATCGGATTAATTTTTTTTTGGGGGGGTTTGGATTTAGGATATATTTTAAAAAAAGATGTGGTTAAAAAGAAACCCC
>CAZNYR010000114.1:0-11011 GCA_964577275.1 uncultured Cytophagales bacterium
TCGGTTTGCGCTGGCAAATCTAATTGCATCACTTCGTTTCGTTCCACCCAATCGGTCAAATTTAAGGCGTTTAATTTAGTCATAACTTCCTCTAAATCAGCATTATCCGCCACATTAAGCGTGTAATATTCTTCCAGATTAGAGTATTCAGGATGTTGCAAATCAGGGAATGCCAGTTCGATTTGGGCATCATATTCTTTCAGTGCGTCCTGAATTGCCTGCACATCCGCAGGGTTTTTGATGTCAAACAATAATTCAGCATTTTTATCAACTTGGGCAGATTCGCCAAAAATCATATTTTTAATATCCTGAAAATCAGAATTATATGATTTTACCATAAAATCAGCATAGAAAAATTTGAAAACACCGCCAATAATTAATATTCCTATTAATAAAGTTTTGGGCATTTTCAAAAATCGGTTAATAAATAAAATGACCAAGCCGAATAACATCAAATCACGAGGCAACAACAAAATCAGTTTGAAGAATAAACTTCCATCATCAAGCAATAATGACATCGCATAAGCCAACACCGAAAGCCAAAAACCGCCCGTAAATAGCTTGGGAGGCAATCCTTGCGCCATTGATGAGCGAGATTTGACCACATACCAGCCTGCCGCAAAAACTAACACGCCGATATAAGAAATCACATACAATAAATCCATAATCAATTTTATTTAAAGGTTAGATAATATTTCAGAAAATTTTTTGGGGTTTTCCTTAATTTTAACGCAATTATGAAGCCGAAAGTTTACGCCTGACATCCTGTCAAAGTTGGGAAAATCAGCACATTAAATATACCAAAAAAATCGGAACATTTCATATTCTCCGAATTTTTTGTAGTAAATTTGATGGTGTATTTTGTGTCCATCTTTCGTGAAAATTAGAATCCATTTGGACAAGAATATACAGGAGATTTTCCAACCCAAAAAAACTTTGTTATCTTACTAAACTGGGCATCAATTTTGCCAGAAATTTATCAAATTACGGAGAAGATGACAAAACAGAAGACGTACTCAACTACCAAATTTTATGCGAAAACAATGCCTACTTTTATGGATTATACTGGCACTTTTTGAGGCGAATAACACCTTTGGACAAACTTCGTGGCAAGAATTTCAACAAGCCAAGCAAGGCGAAATCGTAGTTTATTATACCGATGTTGTGCCGTTTCTTTACAAACCCAATGCTGGCGATTCCCTACACCAAGGCATTGAATATGAGCTATTTAACTCCTTTTTGAATTTCACAAAACAGGCGTATGGTGTTGCGCCAAAATGTCGTTATGTTTATGTGGCGACCTTCGGCGAGTTGCAAAGCCTCATCCAAAAACAACCCACAGGAACATTTGCTTTGGGGGCTTTTTCGATGACCGATGAGCGCAAAAATCGAATGCAATTTTCGCCACCCTATATGCCTGATGTCGAAATTATGGTGTCGAGTCATAATTTGCCTGTGGTCAAGGATACTGCCCAATTTTTAGAACAATTCCAACATACGATTGGACTTACCCTCAAAAAAACCACATTTGAACAGGAATTATTACAACTTCGGAAAATTCAACTCAATTTTAGTATCGAATATGCCGACAAACACGACCAGGTGTATGACCGCATCGCCAAAGAAGATAACTTATTCAGTTTCACGAACTTAGTCGATTATTTGTACCGAAATAAGACGCGACTCTCCATGAAACGCCAGACACTTTTCAAGACCGAGCGCGAAGGACTTGCGATTGCGATGCCTTTCAAAAGCGATTGGCAGGAGCCGATGAAAGCCTTTTTTCAAACCGATAGTTTCCCTCAAATCACAAAACGAATTTTACAAAAATATATCGGCGAAGATGTCCGAGAATTGGTCATGACCATGTCAAATACCGAGGGCGAGGCGCAAGAAATTGCCCTGCTCAAGGAAGAAAAAATTATCCAAGAACAAAAAATATTAGACGATGAAAAAGAAATTAAACATCAAAACTTAATTAATAAAGCATTCATTGCTTTTGTGATGGTTTTAATTGTTTTTCTGGTTTTAAGTTACATTGGTTTTAAAGTGCAACAAAGTCAAAAAAAATTACTCGAAAAACAAAATCATCAAATCGAAACCCAAAATACCATCCTTGAAAATCGGGAAAAAGAATTACAACAAAAAAATGCCGAAATTCAAGCCAAAAACGAAGCCATCGAAAAACAAAACGAAAGCATTACTGATAGCATTCGCGCCGCACAAGTCATTCAGAATGCGATACTTCCGTTTCGGAATGCGATGGAAAATTTATTTAAAGATTATTTTTTATTATACATTCCGCAGTCGATTGTTTCGGGCGATTTTTTCTGGATTTCACAAGTCCAAAACAAGACCTTTGTTGCCGTCATTGATTGTACAGGGCATGGCGTTCCCGGTGCGTTCATGTCCATGATTGGACAAGCCTATTTAAACAAAATTGTGAACGAAAATCATATTTCTGACCCCAGTCAGGTTTTAGAGAATTTCCACGAAAATGTACGTATCAATCTCAAACAAGACGAAATCAAAGAGCATACCGCCTATGGCATGGATGTTTGTATGGTTGCCTATGAAAATTTGCCCACGAATCAAGTAAAAGTCCAATTTTCAGGCGCAAAACGTCCTCTTTTATACATTCATCACGAAAAATTACACGAAATTCGAGGTACACGCCGGTCGGTCGGCGGTCGTCCCAAAAAAACATTTACGCCCTTTCAAACCCATGAAATTATCCTCAATTCGGATGACCTCATCTATTTGACTACGGATGGTTATGTGGATAATGGAAATCCTAATCGGCAAAGCTTTGGCAGTCAGCGGTTTATGGAATTGATACAAACAAACTTCCGAAAAAATCTTACCGAGCAGGGCGAAATCTTACATCATGCCCTTCTCGAACATCAAGCCACTGCCGAACAACGAGATGACATCACAATTTTAGGTGTGAAAGTCTAATGATATTCCTATTAATTTGATGACTAAATGAAAATTATCCTAAAATTTAGGGGTTTACTAATTTATTCCCTATATTCGATGGCTTAAAAAAATACTCCATATATGAGAAATTCAAAAATTACAGGCTTGGGTTATTACGTTCCCGAAAATATCGTAACTAATGACGACCTATCCCAACGCATGAACACTACCCATGAATGGATACTGGAACGTACTGGTATTCAGCAACGTAGGTATTATCAAACAGGCAAACACACCAATTATGGCATGGCAGTCGAAGCCTCCAAAATTGCACTCGAACGGGCAGAACTTACACCTCAGGACATTGATTTAATTGTCTATGCAACACTTAGTCCAGATTATTATTTCCCCGGTTCGGGCGTGTTGTTGCAACGCTCCATGGGCTTCCGAAATATTGCTGCGCTGGATATTCGGGCGCAATGTTCGGGATTTATTTATGGACTTTCGACCGCCGACCAATTTATTCGGACGGGAATGTACAAAAATATTTTGGTCGTAGGGGCTGAAATTCATTCGAGCGGATTGGATTATTCGGATGCAGGCAGGCACGTAGCGGTTATTTTTGGCGATGGCGCAGGCGCAGCCGTTTTGAGTGCCACCGATGAGCCTAAAGGCATCATTTCCACGCACTTGCATAGCGATGGCAAATATGCCGAAGAATTAGCCATCCTTTACCCCAATAGTCATGCCGAAAATAAATTTGACCCCGCCGAACAGCAAGAAGGCGGCAAGTTTTATCCCGTCATGAACGGAAGTTATGTTTTCAAACACGCCGTAACCCGAATGCCAGAAGTTATTCGTGAAGCACTGAATGCCAACGACTTAACGCCAGATGACATTGATATTTTGATTCCACATCAAGCCAATGCACGCATCACCGAAGCCGTCAGACGAAACCTTGAAATGCCCCCCGAAAAAGTAATTAGTAATATTCATAATTACGGAAATACCACAGCCGCTTCTATTCCGATTGCCTTGACAGAGACATGGGAAACAGGCAAAATAAAGGAAGACGACCTTGTATGTATGGTAGCATTTGGAAGTGGCTTTACGTGGGCTTCCGCTTTAATTAAATGGTAAAATATTGATTATCAAATTTTTATGAAATTAACAATCAAAGAAATTACGCATTTTTTGGAAGCGATTGCCCCACTTGCCTACCAAGAAAATTACGATAATGCGGGCTTAATTACAGGAAATTTAACGGATAAAGTAACGGGCGTTTTGGTAACCTTGGATGTTACTGAAGAGGTTGTATATGAGGCAATTACACGAAATTGTCAGCTCATTGTGGCGCATCATCCGATTATTTTTCGGGGATTAAAAAAACTGACAGGAAAAAATTATGTCGAGCGCACCATCATTCAGGCAATCAAAAATGACGTGGCAATTTATGCCATTCATACCAATTTAGACCATGTCAAAAATGGCGTAAATGCCAAAATTTGTCAAAAAATTGGCATTCAAAACCCACAAATTTTAGCCCCAAAATCTGAAATTTTACAAAAATTAACCGTTTTTGTCCCCACCGAAAATGCGCTCGCATTGCGCCAAGCACTCGGAAAGGCAGGTGCAGGAAATATCGGAAAATATTCCGAATGTGCCTTCTCGGTAAGGGGCGAAGGTACTTTTAGACCCCATGAACACGCAAATCCGCATATTGGGAAGGCAAACCAGCTCGAAAAAGTACCCGAAGAGCGTATCGAGGTTATTTTTCCAACTTACTTGCAACAGCGGATTTTGACGGCAATGAAGGCGACACATCCCTACGAAGAAATCGCCTATTTTTTGCACTCATTGGAAAATAAAAATCCCGATGTCGGGGCGGGAATGTACGGAAAATTGGCGAAACCGATGGATGAAGCAACGTTCTTTAACCATCTGAAAATCAGCATGAACCTGACCGCCTTCAAGCACACGACACCACGCCATAAGCCCATCCAAAGCGTAGCCGTTTGCGGTGGTGCAGGCGGATTTTTATTACAGCGCGCTATTTCGGTGGGTGCAGATATTTTTATCACGTCCGATTATAAATATCACGAGTTCTTTGATGCTGAAAATCAAATTATTATCGCTGATATTGGACATTATGAAAGTGAAATTTTTACTACGAATTTGTTGGCAGATATGTTAATGAATCAATTTGATAGTTTATCCATAAAATTGGTAGAAACCAATACCAACCCTATTCAATATTTTATCGGATAATTTCAAAAATTAAATAAAACAGGCTTCCATTTTTGAGCGTTATATATGGCAAAACTTGGAAGTCTTGTTTTAGAACTTCAAAAAAATAATTCGATTATGAAACTTACTTTGTCTTTTTGGCTCATTTTCATGGCTCACGGTATTTTGGCACAGCAACACCACGATTTGGTTGAGAAATATGAAAAATTGGGCGTATTACATTTGGATTCAAACCTGATTTGGTTTGTGCCAAAAAACTATCAAGCCAAAATGCGCAAAGTAAATTTCATTGTCTGGTTTGGAGCGCAACATCGTACTGCCGAAGACCAATTACAAAATTTTCGGTTAATTGAACAACTCGTGCAATCAGAAATCCCTGTCGTTTTGGTCGTGCCTCGTATCGAATATCAGTCCAAATTTTCAAAAAAAATGATAAAAAACTTACTGCCACGAATTAGCTCTAATTCCCTGAAAATGAATATGTTAATATTGGCGGGTTATGATTCTGGCGAAACTGAAATGGCTCAGTTCGTCAGAACAAAAACTCTTAAACCACATGAAATCTGGATTTTTAGTGCCGATTGGGAACTGGAAAATTATAAACACTGGCTTTTGCATCACAAAAAAACGCGCTTCTTAAACGTCTATACTGACTCAGCAAAAACCAAAACCATTACCGAAAAAATGCGTCAATTAACGATTCAATTTGCTGATATTCAGGAAGAAAACTGCACATTAGGCAAATTAGAAAAATATGCCATCATTCACATTCGGGCGGCGGTCGAAGCTCCAAAAACACCTTATCTGACAGGCAACTTTTATAAATTCATCCTGACCAGCCCTGTTTTGTAATCCGATTTGAAATAAATTTCTGAAAAAATTACCAAAATCGTATTTTCTGTCATAACTTTCGGCAACAAAATCATCCAAATATTGATACCATGAATTTAAACGACAAATTAGTTTTGTTATTTGAAGATTTCTTACAAAATCAGGAAAAGCAACAGGATACACTCAAAAAAATTGCCGATACGCTCGGCGCAACCGACCAAAAAGCAGGAGGACAAGAAGGTATTCTGAAGGATATTTATGCCAATTTACAAAATATTGATAATGGCACAGGCACACTCCAGAAAGCACTTTCAGAAGTGGTTCAGTATCTAAAAAATTCATCCAAAAGTCTTCAGGATGTCGAAAGCCGATTAGACGAAACTCATAAGAAACTCACTGATATTGAGACACTTATCAAAAATACCGAAGAGCGTGCAGACCGCAGACTACATTCTTTATTGAACGAAGTTCAGGCACTGAAAAATTAATCCAAAAACAAAAATCGAAGACTTTGTTTATAATAAAGTCTTCGATTTTTTCAAACTTATTTTTGTGTATAACTTTCTATTTTAACTAAATCTTCTTTTGTAGCAGGCAAAAAACTAATTGCCGAACCGCCGCCCGCCTTGAGCTGAAGCGTAATCGTGGTATTTTTATCGACCACATATTTATTAATTTGGTAATCCGTTGGATTATTTTTCCAATGTGCATCCTTTCCATCGGCATAAAACGTGGCGATGTATTTTTTTCCTTCAGGCAAAAAGTCGGTTTTTACCGTCAAATCTCGCGGATTTTCGTCCGTTACGCTGCCCAAAAACCAATTTTCCGAATCGCGCGCCCTTCGGACAATCGTAACGTAATCGCCGATTTCGCCATTCAACACTTTGGTTTCGTGCCAATCAACTGCCACCTCTCGAATAAATTGGAAAGCAGGATGCCCTTCATAATGTTCAATCAAATCGGCAGCCATTTGTATCGGGCTGTAAATCACGACATAAAGTGCCAGTTGTTGTGCCAAAGTCGAAGTGCCTTGATTCACGTCGCCCGCTTTTTTGTAGGGTGTCATCCGAATATTAAAAATACCTGGCGTATAATCAATCGGACCTGCCAACATTCGCGTAAATGCCACAATCGAAATGTGTTCGGGAGGATTTCCGCCCTCGCCCGACCAAGCGTTAAACTCCTGACCTCTAACGCCTTCCCGTGAAATAGCGTTTGGAAAAGTGCGCCGAAGTCCAGTCGGTTTAATCGGTTCATGGGCATTTACCGCCACCTTGTATCGGGCGGCAGTTTCCAAATTTTTTCGGTAATGTTGTACCATTTCCTGTCCGTGATGATACGCTCCGTAGGGTAAAATTGTACCGACATAACCACTTTTTATCGCGTGTAAATCAAGTTTTTGCATCAATTTATAGGCTGTATCAAGCTGATTTTCATAATTTTTGTATGCCCCCGATGTTTCATGGTGCATAATAATTTCCACGCCTTTTTCTTTACCATATCGTGCGACCGCTTCCAAATCGTAATCGGCATAGGGCGTAACAAAATCGAAAGCAGTTTCTCGTTTTGCCGAATCCAGCCACTCTTCCCAGCCCGTGTTCCAGCCCTCCACCAAAAGCCCTGTGATGTTATTTTTTGAGGCAAAATCAATAAATTTTTTGGTATTTTCGGTCGTGGCTCCGTGTTTTCCGCTGGCTTTATCCCATGATGATTTGCCCAAGTGCATTTCCCACCAAATGCCCATGTATTTCATTGGTTTGACCCAAGAAACATCGCCTAACTTGTTGGGTTCGTTAAGATTTACAATCAAATTGGATTCAATCAAACCGCCTGCTGTTTCGGAAACCTGAACGGTACGCCAAGGAGTTTCAAAAGGTAAGTTTCGAGTAACTTTTGTCTTATTTAACCTATTTCCGACTAATTCGCTTTGTAAATCCAGATTTTTAGGGTCAATTTTTAGGGTCATGCCTGCGTAATCTGTCAGATTTGCCTCGTGAAAACTCAAATATAAATTCCCTTTCTCCGATTTGAGCGTAAAAGGCGTATTGACCGCATTTTCAGGAATCGTACTTTGTGCGCCGTGCGTAATGCCCCGTTTGCTCAAGGCATCTAATTGAGATAATTTTGAGGTCGAATATAAATGTTCGTAGGTATCCCAATCTCCCGCAATCCACCAACAAGTGTAATCGTTCGTTAGATTAAATTGTGTATTTTCATCCAAAATAACCGCTTTTTCCCAGCCTTTTTGTTCAGGAAATTCGTACCGAAATCCGATGCCATCATCATATACCCGAAAAACAATATGCCATAAACGTCCTAATTCATTATTTTCTTTGAGCTTGATTTTCAGTTCGTTGTATTTATTTAGCACTTCTTTTTGCTCGCCCCAAGGCATTTCCCATGTTTCGGAAAATTCACGTTTTTTAGCCTCCACGATTTCCAAATCATCATCCAACGAAGCCTGCTCCTCAAAGTCAAAACTCATCTTAGAAATATCCAAAATCGGCTCATCCTGATACAACAGACGATACGCGGGCTGATTTTTGCCTGTTAAAAAAAATTCTACTTTTAACTGCCCTGACGGAGAGCTAACTATCTGTTTTTCAGGAGATTCCGAATTATTCGAGGACGTTGTGTTGGGTGAGCAGCTCAACAGCATACAACACCCCCAACACACGAGAAAAATCGTGCGTAAGTTCATCATTTTCATACGTTTAGTTTTTGATATTTAAATATAACAGCCTAACAAAGGTAATAAAGTCTGTATAAATTTAAAATTATCAAATTAAACGGTTCGTCAAAATTACATACAAATTCACAAACTATTTGATAATAAAACTATTATTTCATTTCAATATTTAGTATTCATACTTAAAAGTATGATTTACGCCAAATCCGACACGAAAACATGAATTAGTCCAGCTCCTAATTTTGCCGTAAAATCACTCATGTCATATAATGGGTTATATTCAACAATATCAGTACTGATTAATTTTTTTGATTGATTTATTAATTTAATTGTTTCATACACCACTTCCCACGAAAAACCAAAAGGTGAAACCGCACTCACGCCCATTGCCGAAGAAAAGCCATCCAAATCAATGGTTAAATAAACATAATCAACCGAGTTTATAAACGAAACTATTTCATAAACAACTGATTTCCAATTAGTTATTGTATATTCATCATTCATTAAATAGTTTACACCAAACTTTTCGGCAGTCTGAAATAATTCGGTCGTATTTGCCTGTTTCTGAATGCCTAAGCACAAATAATGGAACTTATTTTCGGCGGCTTCGGTCGCAATTTGATAAAACGGCGTGCCTGAATTGGCTTGGTCAGTTTTTATCCGCAAATCAAAATGAGCATCTAAATTAATAATTCCAATACATTGATTTTCAGACAGATATGATTTTATTGCTCGATAATGTGGATATGCCAAATCATGCCCACCTCCCAAAACTATCGGAAATAAATTGGATTTCAGTAATTTAAAAATCTGATTTTCAATAACTTGATGGGTGTGCTCCAAGTTTTGATTTTCGCAAATGACGTTCCCCACATCAAACAAATGGAAGTTTTCAGGCAAATGATTGGCTTGTTTTGCCAAACTTTTTCGGAGGGCATCCGGTGCATTTTTTGCCCCTACCCTGCCTTGGTTTCGGCGGACTCCTTCATCGCAGGCATAACCCAAAATTGCAATATTTTGTCCTTCAAGTTCAGATGTATGATTTTCCTCTAAATTTAAAAATTGTATTTTTTCATGCCAATACAATTTTGCCTCTGATTTTCGACCTGTCCAAAGTTCAGGATTTGGTTTTACGTATAAATTTTTCATACTATTACATTCAAAAAAACCACATCAAAAATGTCGTAAAAATAGACTAAAATAGATGGTCTAAAAGTTCATCTTCTACCAAATTCGGAAGCGTAACATTAAGGTTTGGCGTGCGTTCCATTTCTCGTTTGATGGCAAATAATGCTTCTTCATTTCTTGCCCAACTTCTCCGTGCAATGCCATTATTTACGTCATATAAAAGCATGGTTTTCAGGTTATTAGTTGCTTCCTTTGTGCCGTCCAACAGCATTCCAAAACCGCCATTAATTACCTCGCCCCAGCCCACGCCACCGCCATTATGAATCGACACCCAAGTTGCCCCCCGAAAGCTATCGCCAATCACATTATGAATTGCCATATCCGCCGTAAACCGACTGCCATCATAAATATTACTGGTTTCTCGAAACGGCGAATCCGTCCCACTGACATCGTGATGATCCCTGCCCAAAACCACAGGCGCAGTCAATTCGCCCGATTTTATTGCCTGATTAAAGGCTTCCGCAATTTTTATTCTACCTTCCGCATCCGCATATAAAATCCGAGCTTGTGAACCCATAACTAACTGGTTATCTTGTGCTTGTAAAATCCAAGTGATATTATCTTGCATTTGTTGTTGAATTTCAGGAGGTGCATTTTTCGCAATATCTCGCATGACTTCTAAAGCTATTTTATCTGTTTTTAACAAATCTTTTGCATCGCCAGAAGTACAAACCCACCGAAAAGGACCAAAACCATAATCAAAACACATTTTACCCAAAATATCTTGGACATAAGACGGATATTTGAAATCTATGCCATTTTCAGCCATCACATCCGCACCTGCTTTAGAGGCTTCCAACAAAAACGCGTTTCCATAATCAAAAAAGTACGTTCCTCGTGCCGTATGTAAATTAATGGCGTGAGCATGACGACATAAAGATTCTTGTACTTTTTCCTTAAATAATGTCGGATTTTCACAAATTAATTGATTTGATTCCTCGTAACTCAATCCCACAGGATAATATCCCCCCGAATACGGATTGTGCAAAGAAGTTTGGTCAGAACCCAAATGTACATAAATATCTTCTTCATAAAATCGCTCCCAAACATCCACCACATTTCCGACAAAAGCAATCGAAACCACTTCTTTTTGTCGGATTGCTTTTCGGGTTCGATGCACCAAAACATTCAGATTAT
>CAZNYR010000115.1:0-10987 GCA_964577275.1 uncultured Cytophagales bacterium
TTTCAAATAATTACATCATCTTGATACTTTGTACTAAATACTCAATACTACTTATTCCATACTCTATTATCCAAAAATACGCTTTTTTTTGGCTTTCCGCTCGGATGAAGTCAGAAAATGATGGGCATTGTCCTTCAAAATATCGTGCGGTATTTGCCCGAAAAAACAGGTTTCGCTACACGTAATCCCAAAGTTTTCTTTAATTTTGTCGGTGTAAAACTTAATTCTAATAAATTTACAGTAACCTATTCAAAATCAAATATTTATAATCCTATAAAACCATGTTTGGATTCCTGAAAAAGCAAGAAAAAAAAGAAAAACCTAAAAAAAGTGCCTTACGCGAGTGGGTGGATGCGGTCGTTTTTGCGGTAGTTGCCGCTACGTTCATCCGTTGGATTTTTGTCGAGCCGTATGTCGTGCCTACTTCTTCGATGGAAAAGGAAATTTTGGTCGGTGATTATCTGTTTGTCAGTAAGTTTCATTACGGAGTCCGAACGCCACAAACCCCTTTGCAAGTGCCTCTGACACATCAAAAAATATGGGTCATTAATACGACATCTTATCTGGATTGGGTGCAGTTGCCGATTATGCGATTGCCTGCTTTTTCGGAAATTAAGCGCAATGATGTCATTGTTTTTAATTGGCCTGCCGACCCCGACCATACACCTACTGACCTGAAAACCAATTATATCAAACGCTGCGTAGCGATTGCGGGCGATGAATTTGAAATCCGACAAAAGCAAATTTATATTAATGGAAAATTGACCGAAGACCCCGCAAACTTACAGCACGCTTATTTGGCACAAACTCGCTCGGCAGTCAATGACCGTGTGATGAGCAATGCCGATATTACCGAATATGACCAACTTCCGCAAGGTGTTTTTGTGCGAGGTGCGACCGAAGAAAATGTAGCAACACTCAAAAAATCAGGGCTTTTTGAAAAAATTATCAAAAATGAAGAGCAAGTAGGCAAACGAAATGACCGCATTTATCCGCAATCCGAAACGCTGGACTGGAATCTGGATAATTTTGGTAAAATCAAAATCCCTACGGAAGGCATGAAAATCACGATTGATTCCACCGCTTTGCTTCTTTACAAAGATATTTTCCTGAATTATGATGACAACGAAAATGCCCAAATCAAGGATGGAAAACTATTTTTGGACGGACAAGAGGTCAAGGAATACACCTTCAAACAGGATTATTATTTTGCGATGGGCGATAACCGAAGCAATTCGTTAGATTCCAGATTTTGGGGATTTGTGCCAAAAGACCATATTTTCGGGAAAGCCTTGTTTATCTGGATGTCCATTGCTCCCAATGGTGGTTTGACCGATATTTTTGAGCGAGTGCGCTGGGACAGAATCGGACGAGCTATTGAATAAATTGTCTGAAAATCGGTTAAAAAAAAGTTAAATTTGACCTATTTTTCTAATAAATTACATGAAAAATGAATCTACAACGCACCAAACTCATCATTCAACGAGAATATACAGTCCGAGTCCGAAAGAAGAGTTTTTTGCTCATGTCAGTATTAGGACCTGTGTTCTTTTTGTTAATGATGATTGTGCCTGCTTGGCTGGCGACTTTGGGACAACAGACATATATCGCTGAAATTGTGGATGATAGCGGTTTGTTTATGAACAGTTTTGATGATTCCGAAAAATTGACTTATATCTATAAGTCGCTGAATATCAAGGAAGCCAAATCAGAATTTCAGAAAAGCAAACATGATTTATTAGTTTATATTCCGAAAATCACACCCGAAAACCCCAAGGGAATCACTTTATTTTCGCAAACTTCCGTTCCGTTATGGTTGCAACGGACTATCGAACGCAAATTGCGCCATGAACTCGAAAAAATCAAACTTCAGAAATCAGGAATTAGCCAAGAAACCATTGATAATCTGAAAGTTACGCTCGAATTAAAAACCATAACTTTCAAGCAAAATCAAGAGGCGCAAGGCAGTTCCGAATCCGCCAGTATTGTCGGGTACGTGAGTGCGTTTCTGATGTATATGTTTGTCATGCTTTATGGTGTACAGACCATGAAAGGCGTTATTGAGGAGAAATCGGGACGAATTGTCGAGGTCATGATGTGTGCGGTCAAGCCATTTGAACTGATGATGGGCAAAATTATTGGCATTGCGGGCGTGGCACTGACTCAGATTTTGATTTGGGCAACGCTCACTTTGAGTATTTTTCAAATATTTGCCAATATGTACCAATTAGACCGTTTTTCGGACGAAAATATGTCCCAAACGCTGGCGCAAATGCCCAGTGCGGTTGATATACAAAATGCCGAGCAGATGAATGCTTTTTTGAATGGCGTAAATTCGATTGACATCGCATTGGTTTTAGGTGTTTCGGTATTTTATTTTTTTGGTGGTTATTTATTTTATGGCGCATTATTTGGAGCTGTGGGAGCAATTTCGGATAATGATACTGATTCTCAACAATTTACGATGCCGATTACCATTCCCTTGATTATCGGTTTGATTACGGTTTCGTCCGTTCTGACTGACCCAACAGGCAGCGTGGCGTTTTGGTTTTCGATGATTCCGTTTACTTCGCCTGTGGTAATGCCCGCCCGTGTGCCGTTTATTGGTGCGAATTGGGAGTTATTTTTATCCATGTTTTTGCTGATTGTAGGATTTATCGGTACGGTCTGGCTGGCTGGCAGAGTGTATCGTATTGGAATTTTGATGTATGGTAAAAAACTGACTTACAAGGAGTTATATAAATGGATTTTCTATAAGCCATAATTTTTAGTTGCAAAATATTTATCCTGACCCAAATCCCTATATTTTTTCGAGCGTTTTATTTTTTGCCGTAAGTATTTTTCATTTTTTGTCGTATTTTAATCTTTTTATACACAAGTAGAATAGATGTAATTTTCATATTAATATAAATATATATGATAATTTGTTTATATATTAAAATGTAATTTTTTCAGATTCAATGCAGTATTTATACTAATAAAAACCTTAATTTGTATTTTATTTAGAATAAAAAACACAAAACCATGAAAAATAAAGTAGTTATTATCACGGGTGGTTCATCAGGAATCGGCAAAGCATTAGCAGACGCATTTGGGATGGCGGGCGCAAAAATCGTCATTACGGGGCGGCGCATCGAAGCCTTAGAAAAAACACAGAAAGAATTGGAAATCAAAGGAATAGAGGTTTTATCCATTCAAGCGGACGCAAGCAAAATCGAAGATAACGAGCGTATGGCACAAACGACCATTCGGCATTTTGGGCGGATTGATATTCTGATTAATAATGCAGGAATTTCGATGCGTGCTTTGTTTGAAGACCTTGAACTAAATGTGATAAAAAAAGTAATGGATATTAATTTTTATGGTGCATTATATGCTACAAAAGCCTGTATATCAGAAATTAAGCGCAATAAAGGCTCGGTGGTCGGTATTTCGTCAATTGCAGGTTATCGAGGTTTGCCGGGTAGGGTAGGGTATTCGGCTTCCAAGTTTGCGTTGCAAGGATTTTTGGAGGCTTTACGGACTGAAATGCTACATGATGGCGTACATATCCTGACGGCTTGTCCTGGATTTACGGCTTCTAATATTCGGAATACGGCACTTGCGGCGGATGGGTCGCAACAAGGCGAATCGCCACGTGATGAACAAAAAATGATGACCGCCGAAGTATGTGCGCAGCATATTCTTAGGGCTGTAAGAAAACGTAAGAAAATCTTAATTTTAACACGACAAGGAAAATTAACCGTTTTTCTGAACAAATGGTTTCCGAGCTTTATGGATACGATGGTTTATAATCACATGGCGAAAGAAAAAGATTCGCCATTCAAAAAATAAACGTGATTCGGTATAATACTTTAGGAATCAGGAAGTTGTCAATAATTCAAAAAAATAAATAAAATCTTACACCTCCGATAATATCATCGGAAATACGAGATAATGCGCATGAAATTTTTAAACTTTATATTTGTTTTATGCTATATTAAGGGCAATAAATTCTTATGGAAGGCGTTTCATAAAGTTTATTTAGTGTGTTTTAGAGTCAAAAATCATGAACTATATACGGCATATCCACGCAGATAATCGAGATTTGACGATAAATTATGTCCAAAAAGACGGCGTGTTACATCGTTGATTTGCAAAAGGATACTCAAAATATGTATTTTTACGTAAACTTAAATAACTTCCGAAATGATATTCAATAAGACCACGCTAAGCCTCATCATGATTATTGGTGGGATTATTTTTACGGTGTGGCTGTTTTCAGATATTGTCTTGTATTTTGTGATTTCGATTGTGCTTGCGGGTGTGCTGAAAACCCCAACAAATTCGATTAGCCAGACACAAATTGGCAGTTTTCGGATTCCAAGAATCACCGCTATTCTGGTTTCATTTGCGATTTTGGCAGGAATTATTTTTCTGTTTGTCTTGATTTTCAAACCATTAGTCTCTGACCAAATCAAGGTAGTGAGCGAAATTAATTATGATACTTTGCTCGAAAAAATGAGTAAACCGATTGCACATTTCGAGAAATTTTTGATAAGACACAATATCATGCACGAGCCAAAAGGGTTCATCATGGATAATATTACGGAAAAAATTGTGGCATTGGGCGGCAAAATGAAGTTTGGCGATATTATTAATGGCGTAATTTCGACCACAGGCAATTTTTTGGTAGCGGTGATTGCCGTATTATTTATTACGTTTTTTCTGTTGTTTGAGAAGGGAATCATTCGGCGTAATTTGTTGGCAATCGTCCCTAATTCGTATTTTGAGGTAACGATTAGTGCATTTTATAAAATCGAAAAATTACTTTCAAATTATTTATTAGGACTTTTATTGCAGATGTTATCAGTTTTCACGGTGGTTTCTTTTGGCTTGATTATCGGTGGCGTGAAATATGCCGTAACGATTGGCGTTTTTGCTGCCGTAGCGAATTTAATTCCATTTATTGGACCATTTATTGGAGCGATTTTTGGCTTGGTCGTAGGATTATCAACTACTGTGCCAGAATTGGGAATGGAAGTAGATACGAGCCTGTATTTCATTCTGACGGCAAAAATATTGATGGTATTTGCTTTTGTGCAACTGACTGATAATCTGATGCTTCAGCCCATTATTTTTTCAAAAAGTGTCAAGGCACATCCTTTGGAAATATTTATTATTGTATTTGTGGGAGCCACGCTGGCAGGAGCAGTCGGGATGATTTCGGCAATTCCTACCTATACGATTTTGCGGGTTTCTTTTATGGAATTACAAAAAGGATATAAGCAATATCGAATTTTTAAACACCAAAAAATGTTCTTTTAAAAAAATAACATTGAATTAAGCAAATAAACAAGCAACTCAAATGACAATTCAACCATATCAATATCAGTGGTTTTGCCTTTTCTGGGCGTTATTTTTCTCTGGAGTGGGCTGGAACGAGGCAAAAATATATGCGTCTTTTCCTATTTATCCTCCCGAAAAGGGACTCCCGCTTTTGTGGGATGCGGACTTCAAAAAACATTTTCCTGTGGCGATTATTTCGGGAACATTAGAAGCTTACGATTCGGATTCGGGCGATAATCCTGTCAAGCTAAGTTTGCGAGTCATTGACCAAATCAGCAAGAAAGAACAAGAATGGATTTATAATCCTGCGGTAAATTCGGGTGGTGCATACAAAATGTTTTTACGACCTAATCGCACGTATGAAATCAGCATTATTCCGCTCAAGGAAGGCTACAAAGAACACAAAACCCAGATTTATATTCCCCGAAGCACTTATTCGTATGAGTTCAGCCGAAAATTACGCCTCGAAGCCCTCAAATCAGTATCTGGAGAGGTCATCGCTACCAAAATTTCGGTGGTTCAATCTTCGCATAGTTTTACGAATGCAACGGAAATTGCACGTTCATCGGCTTATTACGATGGATTGATTGATATTGCCATAACTGCTATCGAACGTTCTGATTCTGTGAACTTTACAAAATTAGTTCATGCAGGACATATCCCCGATACCTTAAATGAGCAGGTAAATTTGAAGATGCCTGAATCCAATCCACGTTATGATAAATTGGTGCATACGATAGAAAGTGCTATCGAAGAAGGAAATTGGGAGCCGATTGATAGTTTGATAGAAACTTCCGAATTATTAAATGATGCGTTTATTAGCGAAAAACTTCTGGATGAGCGCATGCCTATTCGGTCGGAAAGTTTTCATTTTGATAGAAGTTCTGCCTTGACTGCCCCCAAAGATGCCGTAAGACTCAAGGAATTGGCACAAATATTTAAAAATTCGAATAAAAAATTAATTTTACAAATTAATGGATACAGCGATGCGGATGGCTCGGATGAACATAACGATGCCTTATCCAAACAGCGGGCGGTGAGTATCTTGCAAATATTGAAAAAATATCAGGTCAAGCCTTCGGATTTTATTTTGATTTTGAACGGATATGGCGCAGTAAAAACAGATGACCCACAGAAAGGCAGGCGAGCGGATGTCAATATTTATGAATTACCTTGACAAAAAGTTGTCAAAAATTCCAATAAATATAATATTTGTACATTAGTGTTATATCTTGTGATTAGAACAACATAATCTCTTTTTGACTTAAAATTACCTAAAACGGAAACTCATTTGCGACAGGTTTACGATACAACAACGAAATATTTTGGATTCCTGATACTGGGCTTATGCCTGATGATGCCTTATCAAACACAGGCGCAACAGTCTGTATTTACGGAATATGAAATTAAAGCAGCCTTAATTTTTGGGTTTATTCAGCATATTGCCCTTTCTAAAACCACCATGAATCGGGCAGAAGATAAGAAAATTCGGATTGGCATTCTGGGTGAAGACCCCTTCGGAACAATGATTGATGATATGTTTCGGGGCAGACAAGTGCAAGGCGGACGGAGCATCGAAGTCATACGGGCGGGCAAAAATGGTTCGGTTAAGAATTTAGAATCCTGCCAAGTGGTTTTTGTGGCATCTTCAGAAGTGGTAAATATGATTAAAATTATTAATTTCGCAAGTCCACGCAAAATTCTGACAATTAGCGACCGCATTCCTGATTTTTGTGCCAGAGGAGGAATTATTAATTTTACAGGCAATAAAGAGCAATTTGAAATCAATTTGGAGGCTGCTCGTCAGAATGAAATGATTGTCAGTTCACAATTATTAAAACTAATTCAGAGCAAATAACGGCGCAATATTCTGGGCTTTCAGACCAAAAACTTGTGTGTATTTGCCCAAAAATCCGAAAAATTTAGGTAAAAATTTTTCATCACTTTGGAATTTACTTATATTTGTATATTAAAAATTGATTTTTTATTGTCCATTAAATTTTAAAGACTATTAAACCAAGAAGAAATAACAATTTTAATCGAATGCGACGCACCGAAGAGTTGCATCGTATTAATGACCGTATCCGTGTTCCCGAAGTTCGGCTTGTAGGTGAGAATGTCGAAGCGGGCGTTTATCCCACACGAGAAGCATTAACGATGGCACGAGAACAAGGGCTTGATTTGGTCGAAATCTCTGCCAAAGCTGCTCCGCCAGTCTGTAAAATTATAGACTATTCCAAGTTTAAATATGAACAAAAAAAGAAACAAAAGGAACTAAAAGCCAAGGCGCACAAAACGGTGATTAAGGAAATTCGGTTTGGTCCCAATACTGATGACCATGATTTTCAGTTCAAATTGAAACACGCGATTAGTTTTTTGGATGAGGGAAACAAAGTCAAAGCCTACGTGCATTTTGCGGGAAGAACGATTGTTTTTAAGGAGCGAGGCGAAATTTTGTTGCTCAAATTTGCACAAGCACTCGAAGAACACGGTAAGGTAGAGCAGTTGCCTCGCCTTGAAGGAAAACGCATGAGTGTGATGATTTCACCCAAAAAAGCACCTAAGAAATAGTTTTACAAATAAGTATAGTTAATATTAAACCCAGTTTTCCGAAATTTGGGTTTTTTTTGTGCCAAAAACTCACTTTTTTATGCTTCATCTGCTCGAATACGCACTCATTTCTTTGGCTCGAAGACGCATCAAATCTCTGATGCTGATGCTGGTTTATGCCTTTGTCATTGCGTTTTATGCCTCTGTGGTTTTTTTTACGGCTTCGCTCAAGGAGGAAACCTTAGCCGTTTTACAGAATATTCCTGAACTTTGGGTACAAAAAATTACAGGCGGGCGTTTAGCTCCAATTTCACAAAATTTAACAGATTCTTTACGTACTTATCGAGGAATAAAAACTGTGCAAGGAAGAATTTGGGGCTATGTTTTTGATGCCTCATCTGGCGGAGTATTCACGATTTGGGGGGCAGATTCTGCTTTTGCAGATTTGGGATTAATACAAACCGAATATCAAGGAAAATTGCAAGAAAATCAGGCATTAGTTGGTTTGGGGATTTTGAACGCACGAAACTTGCAAGTTGGTGATTATCTGACAATTAGCGAAACCGAAGGCGATATTCAAAGTTTTCAGATTGTCGGAACATTTACCGCTCAAGCTGATTTATTAACGCATGATTTGGTGATTTTAGCCCAAAAATCAGCACGCAAGTTGGTCGGATTAGCCCCTGATGAGCTAACCGATTTGGCGGTACGCATTAAAAATACGGATGAAACCGAAACCATCGGACGTAAGATTGATGCACATTTTCCAACACTTCGGGTCGTAACTCGACAACAACTCCGTTCTACTTACGAAACCTTGTTTGGGTGGCGAGGTGGAATTTTTGTGTATGGATCAATGATGGCAATTTTTGCTTTCTTGATTTTGGTCTGGGAACGCACCGCAGGACTTACCGATGAGGAGCGCAAAGAAATCGGAATTTTGAAGGGGATTGGATGGCAAGTTTCTGATATTCTCAAAATCAAATTATTTGAGGCTTCAATCATTTCAATAACTGCCACATTATCAGGACTTTTAATCGCATATTTTCATGTTTTTTGGGCAAATGCGCCACTCCTAAAACCGTTCATGGTCGGGTGGTCGGTGCTGTATCCTACTTTTGAATTGCATCCCAGCATCAATATCGGAGATGTACTAACGGTTTTCTCGTTGTCGGTCATTCCGTATTTGACCGCCACCCTGATACCCGCATGGAAAGGTGCAATTACCGACCCTGCGGAAAGTTTACGCTAAAATTATTAGGGAATATTCATGTATTTATGGGTCTGAATTGAAATCTTCCATTTCGGGTTATCTTTCACATAATCAATGACTTGAGGTAATAATTTGGCACGTTTTTCCCATTCAACTTGCAAAAATAATTGGCTTTCAGGATTCATTTTTTCGGCGTGTGATTCCGCCCATTCAAAATCGCTTGGATGATAAATTATGACTTTGAGTTCATGTGCCAACTTATAAAATTCGGCTTGAGGCGATTTAAATTTTTTGGGCGAAAAACAAATCCAATCCCAGTTTCCTGTTAAAGTATATACCCCTGAAGTTTCGATATTCGTCTGAAAATCAGCATCTTGTAAGGCTTTCGTTAATTCGGTCAAATCATACATCAAGGGTTCGCCTCCTGTAATGACTGCCAATCGTGATGAATATTTTTTGGCACGGTTAATAATCTGATTAACAGATACTTGAGGATGTTTCTTGGCATCCCAAGAATCTTTCACATCGCACCACACACAACCCACATCACAGCCACCCAGCCGAATAAAATAGGCGGGGCTTCCGCTATAAAATCCTTCGCCCTGAATGGTATAAAAAGCCTCCATCAAAGGGAGTAATTTGCCTATTTGCATGGGTTCTATGTTTTTGGGTACAAAATTAGGAAACTTTTGGATATGGAACACTTTATTTCATTAATAATATGGAACGCCCTGCAATAAATCCAGTTGTCCATGCACTTTGAAAATTAAATCCGCCCGTAACTCCATCAATATCAAGTACTTCGCCCGCAAAAAATAATCCTTGTACTTTTCGACTTTCCATCGTCAGCAAATCAATATCATTCAGACTGACTCCGCCACAAGTTACAAATTCGTCCTTGAAAGTGGCTTTGCCCTGCACTTGATATGTATCGTTAGTCAAGATTTCTGCCAAGCGGTTTAATTGTTTTTTGGAAATTTCTTGCCACGTTTTAATGTCCTGAATATCAGCCTTTTGGATAAAATATTGCCAAAGTCGATTGGGCAGATAAAAGGGATTTCGATTATTTACTTTTCGTGTGCTGATTTCGATTTTTAGCTCATGTAACTTATCTCTCAAATTATCAATATTTTCATCAATAAGCCACGAAACTCGCAGTTCAAAATGATAATTTCTGTCAGCTAAAATCTTTGCTCCAAATGCCGATAGTTTCAGAATTGCGGGACCGCTCATGCCCCGATGCGTAATGAGTAATGCGCCTTTGGATTCTAATTTTGTCCCTGATATTTTGAGTGTAGATTGTGGGATAGAGATACCAGAAAGACTGGTAATCAGATTATTAGGAATATTAAATGTGAAAAGTGAAGGCACGGGGCTTTCGATTTGGTGTCCCAAATCTGCAAGCCAACGAAAACCTGTAAGTTTTGGAGAGCCACCCGTAGTAACAATAACTTTATTGGCATCAAAAATTGTATTATTTTGAGAAATGAGTTTAAATTGATTTCCTGAGATTTCTATTTTTTGAATGGGTGTATTTTGCCGAATTTGAATGCCGTGTATTTGAGTTTCTCGTAAGAAACAGTCAATTATGGTTTGGGAATTATCTGAAACAGGAAAAACACGACCATCGGATTCGGTTTTGAGTTTTACTCCTTTTTTCTCAAACCAATCTCGAATATTTTGTGTGCCAAAAGTCTTGAAAGCCTGTTTAAGTTTCTGATTACCACGAGGATAATATTTAATTAATTCTACGGGATTTGTAATTGCATTGGTTACATTGCACCTTCCGCCTCCTGAAATTCTGACCTTTGATAGCACTTTAGATGACTTTTCAAAGATGGTAATTTGTGCGTCAGGAAAATACGTGGCGCAGGTCAGGGCTGAAAAAAAACCAGC
>CAZNYR010000116.1:0-10921 GCA_964577275.1 uncultured Cytophagales bacterium
CCGATTTGACCGATTTAACCATCGAAGAAATTAAACAACTCGCTCAAAATCTAAACCAATAAAATAATGTCATTAGAAAATGAATTAAGCAAATTGAAATCAGCATTTCCTCATTTGCTGGCACTCAAAACAGAGGTATCGGAAAAAAATGTCGCTTGGCATATTGACCATTCGCTCAAAGTTATGATTATGATTTGTAAAACATTACAAAAATCTAATCCCGAAAATTATGAGCCTAAATTTAACTTGATGTGGTTGTTAGTCAGTACGTTAGGCAGAATACCAAGGGGAAAAGGTAAAGCTCCAAGATACGTTTTACCACCCGAAAAGATTGAAGAAACTTCCCTTCACATACAGTTTGAGGAGGCTCAAAAATTATTGACAGAAGTGGAAAAATTACCTGCTAAAAGTTTTATGAAACATCCTATTTTCGGAGTTCTTCCTCGTCAAGGTGCGATTAAATTTATGAAAATACATACGAACCATCACCTAAAAATCATTCAGGACATTACAAAATAAGTATGTAGCCCGAATTAGGATAAGCATAAGGTTGTGGATTTCAAGCAAAATCCGTAATATCGCAAACTTTATTTTTGACCACCTAAAAAAGTATTCCATTTTTATTTACAATCTTGATTTTATCCTATTTTTTAATTATGACGAAATGTCTCAAAAACCAATAAACATCACTTCAAACTCTTCTGTTTTTGCACAAATCGAAGAGGCTGGACACGAACAAATTGTATTTTGTCAAGACAAAGCATCGGGACTAAAAGCGATTATCGGCATTCATAATACGGTTTTGGGTCCCGCACTTGGCGGTACACGCCGCTGGGATTATGTATCTGATGCTGAAGCACTTACGGATGTTTTACGCCTTTCCAGAGGCATGACCTTTAAGAATGCTATCGCAGGCTTAAATTTGGGCGGAGGCAAGGCAGTTATTTTTGGAAATCCACGCTCCAAGCACTCCGAAGTGATGCTTCGTTCGTTCGGAAAATTTATCCAAAACCTTAACGGTCAGTACATTACAGCCGAAGATGTGGGAATGTCCGTGCGTGCCATCGAATATATTGGCATGGAAACAAAGTACGTTGCTGGAATGCCTCATAGCGTTGGTGGCAGTGGCGACCCCTCCCCTTTTACGGCGTTGGGCGTTTATATGGGCATTAAGGCAGCAGCGAAAAAAGCCTACGGTTCGGAAAGCCTCCAAGGAAAACGAATTGCGGTGCAAGGCACAGGAAATGTTGGACGTTATTTAATTAATCATCTTTCTCAAGAAAATGCAAATGTCTTTGTTACTGATATTTTTGACGAAAGAGTACAATCTGTCGTCCACGAATTTGGCGTTACGGGCATTTCCCCCGATGAAATTTATGAACTGGACATGGATATTTATGCGCCATGTGCCTTGGGTGCGACAATTAATGATGAAACATTATCCAAATTAAAATGCCAAATTATTGCTGGTGGTGCAAACAATCAACTCGCAGACGAGAAAAAACACGGCGATTTGTGCCGTCAGAAGGAAATCATTTATGTACCTGATTTTTTGATTAATGCAGGCGGAGTTATTAATATCGCAACCGAAGTGAACGGTCATTATAATCAGGCTTGGGCAAGGGCGCAGGTCGAAAACTTGTATCATTTGGTGCTGAATGTATTGGAAGTGGCGAGTTCCGAAAATCGTAATGCACAAGAAGTCGCAATGGAATTAGCCCTCAAACGCATCCAAGATATTGCCCGAATCAAGGCTCGATACGTAAAATAATCCTTCGTTTATTCTTATAATAAATTGATTATCAGAATAATACATCATACACTAAGGATAAAATGTTGAAGCATCATCTCAAAATACATCTTTAGGAAACACACCCAAAATCGTGATTTGGGTGTGTTTTTTGTTTTAATTTTTTTAGAATTATTCTAAATAATGACTATTGATTTTTGATAAATTCTTGTTTTTTTAAAAAATGACCCTTATTTTTGCAAAAAATTTAAAATAAATAGGGATTTAATAAAAATTTTCTAAAAATAAAACGAAATAATGATGACATCGGACGTACAAACGGATATTTGCATTATTGGGGCGGGTCCCGTAGGTTTATTTGCCATTTTTGAGGCGGGATTGCTCAAAATGCGTTGTCATGTGGTGGATGCTTTGCCTCAAGTGGGCGGACAATTAACCGAAATTTATCCGAAAAAGCCGATTTATGATATTCCCGGATTTCCGACAGTCATGGCAGGCGAATTGGTCGATAATCTCATGGAACAAGCCAAGCCTTTTAGCCCTACATTTACGCTGGGCGAACGGGCAGAACGCTACGAGCAATTAGAGGACGGCTCGTTCATTTTGCATACCTCCGAAAATACAAAAATTGCCTGCAAAGTCATTGTCATTGCGGGCGGATTGGGCAGTTTTGAGCCGCGCAAGCCCCCTATTTCAAATATTACGGACTTTGAAAAAGGAAAAGGCGTAGCCTATATGGTCAAAGACCCCGAAGCCTATCGAAACAAAAATCTGGTCTTGGCGGGCGGTGGCGATTCGGCATTAGACTGGACGATTGAACTTTCGGAAATTGCCAAAACGCTGACGCTGGTGCATCGGAACGAAACCTTCCGAGGCGCACCCGATTCAGCCGAAAAAGTGCAAGAACTGGCAAACAAAGGCAAAATTAATCTGTTACTCAAATCCAATATCACGGCATTGCAAGGAAACGGACATCTGGAGCAAGTAACGATAACTTCCAAAGGGGCAGAAGATTTGTCCATCCCAACCGATTATTTTATCCCTTTATTTGGTTTGACACCAAAACTGGGGCCTATCGGCGATTGGGGATTTGAAATCGAAAAAAATGCCATCAAAGTCGATACCCTCGATTATTCGACCAACGTAAAAGGCATTTATGCCATCGGGGACGTAAATATTTATCCCGGTAAATTAAAATTAATCTTGTGTGGATTCCACGAATCGGCATTGATGGCACAAAGTGCGTTCGGAATCGTATTCCCGAATAAAAAATTTAGCCTCAAATATACGACCGTCAATGGCGTGCCGACCATGTAAAATATCGCATTGCGGATACCCCATCATACTTGAATAAACTTGCCAAGTTTGCAAAATTTGGTAAGTTTATTTCAATCTTATCTTATTGATTATCAATGATTTATTACGAAATAATTTCGCAGTTACACCAAACTCGCGTTTATCAAAAGCTACGTTTCGATTTTTGGGAATAAAATTCTAATTTTGTGTTTTTAAATATCTGACAAAAAGTAATTTATGCTTTATCAAACGGCGGATTTATATGCCAAAATTTTTGCACGCCCCGCATTTTATAAACTGAATAAACTCCTGTTTCACATGGGATTACGGGGTTTGGGGGTACTCAATAATCAACACACGGGCGAAGCCAAATTTTTACATCAGTTCCTGCAAAATAGCAATGAACCAACGGTGTTTGATGTGGGCGCAAATGTGGGCAATTACACACAAAAAGTAATGGAAGCGAATCCCCAAAGTCATGTGTTTGCCTTTGAGCCGCATCCGAAAAATTTTGAAAAATTACAACAACGTTTCCACCAAAATCGGCACGTTCAGCCCATTCATGCAGGATGTGGAATCGAAAAATCTATTTTGCAACTCTTTGATTATCAGGATAATAACGGAAGTTCGCACGCCACATTGTATCGTGAAGTGTTGCAAGATTTACGAGGCAAAAATACCCTTGCCATCGAAGTAGCTATTTTGTCTTTGGATGATTTTATGAGGCAGCACCAAATCCCGAAAATTGATTTGCTCAAAATTGATACTGAAGGAAATGAACTTCAGGTGCTGAAAGGCGCACAAAAAACCCTGAACGAAGGCAAAATTCGGGCGATTCATTTTGAATTTAATTCCATGAATCTCATTAGTCGTGTGTTTTTTCGGGATTTTTATAAATTATTGCCTGATTATCAGTTTTTTAGAATTTTGCCCAATGATTTATTAAAATTACCCGATTATGACCCAATTTATCACGAATTATTTGCCTTTCAGAACGTAGTTGCCATACAAAACTCCGAAGTCATCAAATAAACGCCCTCAAATGTCATGAAATATTTAATCTTGAGTCTTGTTTTCTGGATAATTTCTTTTAGCCAGATTTCAGCCCAAAACCTTGAACCTCAAGACTTTAAACAAAAATTTATCGGCACTTCCGATGCCATACTGTTGGATGTGCGTACTCCCGCCGAAACCTTTTTTGGAGGCATCGAATTATCCAAAAATATATACCAAATTAATTATTATGCTTCTGATTTTGAGGAACAACTCCAAAAATTAGATAAAAACAAAACCTATTTTATCTATTGTCGGACGGGCATACGAAGCCAAAAAGCCTTCAAAATCATGCAAAAACAAGGCTTCAAAAAGCTGGTCAATCTGAAGGGCGGATACCAAGCATGGACAGACAGGAATGATAAATAGTTTGTTCTGACAAAAATTAACAATTTTAACACTCCAGCGATTGTTAAATATTTTTGTCCCCGAATTTATTGGCGCAAATCTTGCAACCTCATCCGTAGATAAAATACAATAATCATGGAAAAATTATATTTACGGTCATTAGCTCCTTTATTTATTGTGTTTCTGTTGGCGGTATCCATGGTTTGGTTTCAACACCAAGAGCAGGATATTCAAAATCATTCGCATATTCGGTGGTATCATCCGGAGCAAGCCGAAGAATTGGCAACAGAATTTGGGAAGCCCATGTTCGTTTATGTGTACACAAAATGGTGCGAAGATTGCCCTAAAATGGAACAAACCACATTTCGGGACAAAAATATCATCAAATATATTAATGAAAATTATATTCCCGTGCGTCTAAATGCGGATAATTTTACCAAAATTGAGTTTGTTGGGCATCGTTTATCCGTCCACGAAATGACGACAAATATCTTGGGTGTAAATGTGTATCCGAGTGTCGTTTGGTTTGAACCCAACAAAAAACCCAAACCCGTAGCACTTTATATTGAGCCGAATGCTTTTGAAAGTTACTTAAAATATTACAATTTAAAAACACCCCAATTACATACGCAAAAACACCCCAATTAATCCACTAATTTGGGTGTTTTACCATTTTTGCGTAAGTTTTTTCCTTTTCTGTTTTCCTTTCAAAATTACCTTTCAGGTCGTATTTTTGTCTTACTTTGTGTTTTTTGCTTTCCAATCCCATTGGATTTCAAGAAGGCAATGCAAAATTATACGACTTCACAGTTTTAAGTAATTGATAATCAGACAGATACTGAAACAAAATAAACCAAATGAGCCATTTATATTTTTGGAAAACATGGAAACCTTCCGAACGCTATTTGTATTTTTTTGTCTTATTTTTTAGTGGTTTGGCGGTTGGTTGGTACGGCTATGCGTGGTACACAGGAACGGCGGATGTCATTGAAACCGTCCTCGAAAGTGAAATTCATCCCAAAACCATCCACTTGGATACGATTGATTATCAGTTATTTGAGCTTCCTTTGGATGCCAATGCGTATTATTTAACGCATTTTTTTCGGGGTAGTGCCATGCAAATTAACTTGATGGCTAATTATATCTATTTATTTTTTGTCAGCTTGGCATTTATTTTGCTGATAAGCGTTTCGACTTTTTTATCACGAACATGGTACGTGGTTTTGATGGCACTTTTGATGTTGTATTTGGTGAGTATTAATCTCGAATTAATACAAATTTGGGGTAAAACTGACCGCACTTTATTGGTCATTTTTCTATTGAGTTATCTTCCGTTGAGTTATTATTTTCATTCGTTCGAGAATCGGATTTCATTGCTCGGACGTTTTTTGAGTTTTTCTGCAATTACCTCATTAATAGTCTTTTTGATTTATAAATATGCCGAAATTACGAATCCAGTGCTGTTTTTTAATGGCTTTGGTTTGGCTGTGCCTTTGGTGCTTTCTGTGATGTTTATTGCTGCAAATTCGTATGAAATCTTACATGGCATTTTTTATGTAGTTACGGAGGCTTCGAGTGCTTCAAGTCGGCACTCGACATTACATTTTTTGGTCTTATCTTTCATATATATCCTGAATTTAATCTATGTTTTTTTGTATCAAATTCAAGTTTTAGATTGGGGTATTCTTTATTTTAGTCCGTTTTTTTTATTGTTGCTTACCCTGATTCTGGGAATTTGGGGCTTCAAAAAACGAGCGATTTTATACCAAAATATCGGGGCTTTTGCGCCTTATGGGGCGGTTTTATATTTGGCAATGAGCATTTTAACTTTTTCGACTTGTGCCTATGCGATGGCAACCGCCAACGACCCATTGACCGAAGTTTTTGAGGATGTCATTACGTTTACGCATTTGGCGTTCGGCATTGGGTTTGTGCTGTATGCGATGGCAAATTTTTACGATTATTTATCCGAAAACAAAAAAGCACATCGGGTGATTTATATGCCCCATCGGTTAGGATTTGGATTCATATTTATTTTGGGAGGTTTAATTTTAGGGGTATTAATTTTTAGGACGGATAATTTTACATATCGGCAGGCAATCACCAGCTACTATAATGCGGTAGGCGATATTTATCGGGTCGAAAAAGATACGCTTTTGATGCAAAAATATTACGAAAATTCGTTGGCCAGCGAGTACCGAAATCACAAGGCAAACTACACGATGGCGCACTTGATGTTTGACCAAAAGGAGAAGCAACGGGCATTGATGTTTTTTGAAAATGCGCTACTTAAACAACCCACTGAGCATAGTTTCTTGACCTTAGGACGAATTTATGACCACAACGAATCCTACTTCAAAAGCATTGATAAATTCAGAAAAGGCTTGGAAAAATATCCAAATTCTGGCAAATTAGCCTCCAATTTGGCATTATTATACAAGAGGATGCAACTGCCTGATTCTACATTCATTTACTTCGAGTTGGCGCGAAAAAATTTGCAAAACGAAGAACAACAAATTGCCGAAGCGAATTTTTACAGTTTTTGGCTCAAAGACAATTCGGGATTTGCCACAGATTCGGTACTCAAAATCATGAATAAAGCTACGGATGTCCGAAAGTTAAATAATGAAATCGTATTCCGAACCTCCCAAAATAATCGCTTTCACGAGCCTTTGAATTTTAGCTATCTACCTGATTCTGTGCTACAAACGATTGAATTATCCTATTTATATAATTATGCCTTAAATCAAGCCCCCAAAGGCGATACGAGTTTGCTCAAGTATTTGACGCATTACGAAAATATCCCCGAAAATCAGCAAAATGGCTTTGATGCGTACTTGCAATTAGCCCAATTTTTTACGTTTTATTATGCACAAGATTACCGAAATGCCTACCATAAAATTGACCGTCTGAGTCGGTACGAAGCCCAAACCAATGAATATTATACTCGAATTTTGGGAACATTTCTCCTTCAGAATCAGCAGTTTAGGCGAGCGGGTGATGCCTTCAAAAAATCATATTTGCAGGGCAATATCATGGCGGGCGTTTATGCAGCGTTGGCATTTTCGGAACTCGAAAATCGGGTGCAAGCCCTCGAACTTTGGCAAGAATTGACGACCAAAGGCGATTCGGTGAATCAGAAAATTGCCCGACAAATGCTCGGCGTATTGCACTCGGATAGCTTATCGAAAATAAACCCCATAAACTTTAAGGGGAAAGACCTGTATTATTATGTGCATTTTCATCATGCCCAAATCAATGCCGAACAATTTGAAAATTATGCCCAAAAATTGAGCGATAACTTTCTGAAAATCAGGTTATTGTTGGATAGAATTTCGTTTTTAATCCGAAATAATCAACCGCAAAATGCTTCTAATTTGATTCAAAAATTACAAATACCAGAAAAAGCACCTAAAAGTCTGCATGATGACTTTTTATTCTTAGAATTACAAGTAGATTACGCACAAGAAAATCTGAAAGATTTGGATAAAAAGTTATCCGAATCGAATTTGAAGTCTGAAAAATTAGGCTATCAGACGTTTTATCAGGGTGTGATTGCCGAAAAATCCAATCCTCAAGAAGCAGAAAAACGGTATCAAAAGGCGTTGCGCCAGATTCCATTTGAGCCTCAAGTAGTAATTCGGTTGGCAAATCTTTACCAAAATCAACAAAAATCGGAGTTGGCGTATCAAACTTTGCTCAAAAGTCTGGAGGTTTATCCTCAAATCGAGCATCAACCCATCCAATTGTTGACGGCTTATGCCAAGCAATCTGCAAAAATGGGATATGATAATTATGTGCAAGAGGTATTGCTCGAACTGCAAACGTTGATGAAAGTTACTGATTTTCAGAAACTTAAAAAGGATATTTTAGAAATTCAGGCGCAATACCAAGCATCAGAAATTGGTTTTTAGTTCAAGTTTTCGGAGTGCTACCAAAAATAATTAGAAAATTATATCAAAAAAATTGATACGGTTATCGAAAAATATCATAAACAGAATCGCTTGCAAAGCTCGTATTTTTTGTGTTATTTTAATTCGATGATTGCATCAACTGTTGTGGTGGAAATAGATACAGTAGCATTAATTCAATTTAAAAATTAACATATAAACTTTAAAAAATACAATTTTAAATTTGAATAAAAGTGGTCAAATCTGTATCATGCTTCAACAAATTTTTGATGACAAAATGTCCAAGGTATAAGAATAAGCTATCAGAACAATCCTAAATTATACGAATAATACAATTATAGCAAGGAATAAGCACAATCTGAATTTTTTGTTTAAAATATTTAAAAATACTTTCAACAAGATTTGGATTTTGTTCAATTCATACTTAGATTTGCTTAAACAAAAACGAAAAATGCCATGACCAAGACAGAATTTAGCGCACATTTAGACGACGTATCCGCAGCCCTGAAACCCTTCGCATTGAAGCTCACGAAAGATACCGAGGCGGCGAACGATTTGCTCCAAGAAACGATGCTGAAAGCCTACACAAACCGAGAAAAGTTTGCTCAAGGCACGAATTTGAAAGCATGGTTATATACCATTATGAAAAATACGTTCATCACGAATTATCAACGGATGGTGCGGCGAAATACATTTATAGATACAACCGATAATTTGCATTATATTAATTCATCAGATAACACAATTTATAATTTGGCATTTTCCAGTTTTGCCCTTGATGACATCGAGGATGCGATTGATGATTTGGATGATGTGTATCGGACACCTTTTATGATGCACTTTCGGGGCTTTAAATACCACGAAATTGCGGAACGCTTACAGATTCCTATTGGAACGGTTAAGAATCGAATCCATATTGCCCGAAAAGAACTCAAAGATAAATTGAAGGTTTATGCTAAAAACTAATCAAAAAAAACCTGAAAATCATGTTATTTTCAGGTTTTTTTTGATTAGGCTGCTCGTGATTTATACCACAAAATCAGACAAAATGCACATCCACTATCATTTGAGTTATGAAGTTTTTGGGACGGGCAAAAATGTTTATTTGGCGTTTCATGGGTTTGGACAAAATCGAAAAATTTATGGCGCATTTCCCAGCGTATTACCTGATAGTCAGGTAATTGCGTTTGATTTATTTTTTCACGGAAGCCAGTTTGACCACCCACATCGCGCCTTATCACCCCGAAGATGGCAAGCAATGTTACTGCAGTTTTTAGCCGAGCATCAAATCGAAAAATTTGGCTTAATTGGCTTTTCGATGGGTGGTAAAATTGCACTGCAAACCGTATTGCTTTTCCCCGAAAAAATTACGGATTTAATACTGATTGCACCTGACGGTGTGAAACCCAATTTTTGGTATGGTACGGCAACTCGGCTTCCGCCTATTCAGTTTATGTTCCGAAAAATCACAACGGACAAACCACCAGCTTTCGATATATTTGTGCATTCGCTCCACAAAATCGGATTGATTGATAAAACATTAGTACGTATGTATGATTCACAGACAAAAACACAATTTTTAAGAGATAGAGTGTATTATACATGGATGTTATATCGGTATTTCAAACCAAATCTGGAGCAGATAGCTCAAATATTGAATTATCGTCAAATTATTCCTCGTATTTTTATCGGCAAACATGATCGCCTCATGACTGCCGAACACATGAAGAAAATCACGAAATACCTCAAAAATCATACTTTAACGATTGTTCCTTCAGGGCATCATGGTTTGGTACAGGCGACCTTTCAAGTATTAAGAAATGAACGGCAAAGGAATTGATTATCAAACAATTAAATAGATTTTTTAAACATCTTTGAGTTTATCAAGGCGTTGGTGTGCCACATATTTAAAATCGCCAAAATCCGCTTTTCTGTAGTTATTAATGGCTAATTTCATGTTGCCGAGTCCTTCATAAAATAAGCCCAAGGCAAAGTAATATTTGGCTTTATCGTGCTGATTACGAGAACCTTTCTCCATCAACAAGCTATTCATGACCTGAACAGCTTGTTGATTCTCTTCGATTTCGTGATAAATCATGGCTTTCAGCAAGGTAATTGACGGATTATCAGATAGTTCTAAGGCTTTATTGGCAGCCATCAACGCTCTGGAAAATGTATTTGCCGTATAATATACTTCGCAAAGTTGAGCAAGTTTCTGGGCTTTTTTCTCTGGATTTTTTTCCGCCTGAATTGACTCGGTCAAAGATTTAGCCACGGCAATTTGATTGGTTTTTTTCTCTGCCAATTTCACTTTCAACTCATGGGCAGGCGAATAATCCGACTGTATTTTGAGTGCTTCTTCCAGCAATTTTTCACATTCTTGGTATTGATGAATCTGGTAATAGGCAATCGCCAACTTGTAATAATAGGTGGGCGTGAGCTTGAAAACCAGCATTTTATAAGGACCATAATTAGCATTTCGCAAATTTTCTTGGGCTTCTTTGTATCGTCCTAACTGATGTAAGGCATAGCCCAATTCGTAATAAAAACCCGCCGTTACTTG
>CAZNYR010000117.1:0-10706 GCA_964577275.1 uncultured Cytophagales bacterium
TTTTTTTCTCGGCAAAAAAGCAGTTTTATTAACATCATTTCAGGTATTTCGGTGGCGGGTGTGGCTATCGGAACGATGGCTCTAATTATTGTCTTGTCGGTTTTTAATGGCTTAGAAGAACTGACCGTACATCTGCACTCGGCGTATCATGCCGAAATAAAAATTATGCCTAAAAAAGGCAAAACTTTTTTTGTAAGTGATTCATTATTAGAGCGTTTGAATCATATTGAGAACGTGAAAGCCATTACCAAAGTCATCGAAGATAACGCCTTATTGCGTTATGGCGATAATCAAATGGCGGTCAATGTCAAAGGCGTAAGTGCTAATTTTTTGCAACAATATAATTTATTACCTTATTTGATTATAGGAGATTTACAACTCAAAAAAAAGCAGGCAGGATATGCCGTGATGAGCTATTATATCCAATCACTTTTGGGTATTTCGCTTGATAATCAGACAGATATGATGATGCTTTGGTATCCTAAAAAATCTAAAATCGTGCAACTTGACCCGACCAAAGCCTTTGTAAGAAGAGGTATTCTGCCGACAGGAATTGTGAGCATTGACCAAGAATTTGACAAAAGTAATATTCTTGTTCCGATTGAATTTGCCGAAGAATTAATGCAATATCCTAATCAATGTACTTCCTTAGAAATTAAAACCATAAACCCACAAAAAATTGAAAAAACACAAGAAAAAATAGTACAAAAATTAGGAAACACATTTATAGTACAAAATATTAATGAACAACAGGCTTCACTATTAAGAGCTGCCGAAATCGAAAAATTATTCGTTTTCGTGGCATTTGCTATGATTTTGGTTATTATTTCTTTTAACATTTTTTTCTCTTTGGCGATGCTGGTCATTGAAAAGAAAAAAGATTTGGCAATTTTAAGAGCAAACGGCGCAAGTCGGAAATTTATTGGACAAATTTTTATGTATGAAGGTACGATTATTGCACTTTCGGGGACGGGTTTGGGATTGACTTTGGGATACGTATTTTGCTGGTTACAAAGCACTTACGGTTTTATTGGTTTGGGCATCCAGAATCCTTTAGTGCCTGCTTATCCCGTCAAAATGATTGCATCGGATTTTGTGGCAGTGGGTATTTTGATGCTGATACTGACGGGATTGGCGGCTGTATTGCCCGCCCGAAATGCTACAAAAATCAAGATGAACGAACACCTTTAAAAGATTGTTCAACGCCAAAAAAAATCACTATTTTTGCGGTCGAAATTCAGAAAAAAACCAAGAAAACAGCACAAAAAATAAATTCATGGCATTAAAAACACTTGTCAAAGTTAGTGGAATTAATAATTTGAGTGATGCTCGGTATTGTGCGGGCATGAATGTCGAATTTTTGGGGTTTTCGCCCCAAATACATACGATGAACTACACCGAATTATCGAAATATAAAGAAATAACAAGCTGGTTATCAGGCACTAAATATGTTGGTGAACTCACAAAACTACCCCTCGCAAAAAATTTGGAGGACTATGATTTTGATGTCTTACAAATTCAGGATGAAACTTTGATTTCGGAAGCTAAAAAATTTGGCAAACCCTTATTTTTGGTTTTTGAGGTCAAACAAGTAACGGATTTTGATAATTTTATCGAAATTGCTCGAAAATATCGTACTGAAATTGATTATTTTTTGTTAAAATCAACACAAGTAAGTTGTACCAAAGTAATTCCTGATTTAAAGAATATTTGTGCAGAATTTCCAATAATTTTGAATTTTGCAGATATTACTCCCGAAAATGTAGATATAGTTTTGGCTCAAATTCAGCCCGATGGCATTGGGTTGCATGGTGGACACGAAATCAGTCCCGGACTCAAAGATTTTGATGGGCTGGCGGATATGCTCGAAGCACTCGAAAAAGATGCGTAAAATAGGATAAATCAAAGATTTGTCCCCGTAGTTCAACGGATAGAATAGGAGTTTCCTAAACTCTTGATACAGGTTCGATTCCTGTCGGGGATACTTTCAATAAACTGATTATCAATAAGTTAAGTTAAAGTCAAGTGGAATATCAAAAGGCTTACTTGCTCTAAGAACTTCGTAAGCCTTTTATCATTAAATTTAACAGGTTACTCTTATATATTGTACGGAATTGAATAATTTAAGATTCGTAAATGGCTGTAAATAACTCCGTATCAGAGGAAACTGCGCCTCGATACATCCCAGCCGAATTAAAATTAAGGTCGATATTTCCGTTTTTATCTACGGCAATCACTCCGCCTTCTCCTCGCATTTTGACCAATTTATGTTGAATCACTTCGGTACAAGCCTGATGTAAGGTCATGCCTTTATATTCCATTAAACAAGAAATATCGTAAGCCACGACCGCACGCAAGAAAAATTCGCCGTAGCCAGTGCAAGAAATGGCACAGGTGTTGTTGTTGGCGTAAGTTCCTGACCCAATGACCGAACTATCGCCCAATCGCCCGTATTTTTTGTTCGTGAGTCCGCCTGTCGAAGTGGCGGCAGCGATATTTCCCTGCAAATCCAAAGCGACTGCTCCGACCGTCCCGAATTTGCGCTCGCCATCGTGGTCAAGCACCACTTTTGAAGTATGTTGCGCCGCCAACATTTGCTCGTATCGGAATTGCGAAAAGAAATATTCATCGGATTCAAATTTGAGCTTTTGGTCTTTGGCGAATTGCGTTGCGCCATCGCCCGATAAATACACAAAATCGGAATCGGTAATGATTCGACTGGCTAATTCGACAGGATTTTTAATATTTCGGATGCCCGCCACTGCACCTGCGTTGAGGGTTTTGCCACACATTATGGAGGCTTCCATTTCGTGCTTGCCCTCATTGGTAAACACTGCGCCACGTCCTGCATTGAATAAAGGCGCATCTTCTAAGGATTTTACCGTTTCTTCCACGGCTTTGAGGGCAGTTCCGCCCGATAAAACGATTTCTTGCCCAATTTCTAAGGCTTCTCGCAAGGCACTTTTGTAGGCTAATTCTTGGTCTTGGGTCAGGTGCGCTTTGAGAATTGTTCCTGCGCCCCCGTGTATAGCTAAGGCGTATTTATTTTTCATATTGCTTTGTAAAAATTAAGGTGTTTACGGACAAAATAGTATTCGGTATCGGATTACGTGCGTATTGAGATTATGTAATTATCAAACAAAATCATATAAGTAGTACGGCGTAGTTAGTAGTGCATATTGAAGCAATGTAATTATTTGAAAATCAATATATTAAAATACAAACTAAATTTGAATGATTGCTTCATTATTGATTTTCAATGAACGAACAAATAAAAAGCTGGTTGAACACAATCAACTATATACTCATGAAAAATCCAAAAAAACATCCTAAAAATAGAATAAAGTCTTATGAACTTACTTTTGTAAATTTATCCAAAAAAAGTTCAAAAACTATTGTGGTCAGACTTGGCTTTCATTATATTTTTTCAGGACTTCGGGCAAAAGTAAAGTTTCCATGACCTCCAGAAGCACATTTTCTTTGTGGCTTGGTTCTGGAACAGGATAAAAATGTATTGATTTTTTATTTCGCATCACTTCAATCGCTACCTCACTTACCTTCACGACATAACCTCCTGGTAATAAGTCTTTTCGTAAAATATCTTCGGCATAATTCGGATTTTCTAAAATGGCGATGTCTGCCCCTTGATGATATGTTCCGAAATCGTGAATATCATCACGCGTGTGCTGAAATACTGCGAAACCCAAATTAATATGCCGCAAGACCAGCTGCACGTTGATGTCGTGTTCGGGGTTATTGGTAAAAAATTTGCCGTTCAAATACGCTCCTTCGTCCGTTACGGAGCCAAATTCTCCGAAATTAGGGTTAATTTTGAGGGCAATTTCACGAAGTTGATTACAAAAATTTCGAGAAAGTTTATTCCCGACAATAATCGGAATACGGCTGGCTTTGACCGTTGGGAAAAAATGTTGCATGATGATAGCTGGCACATCAATCGGATTTCCGACCGCTGGCGCGAGGTGCATATAAATACCGGGTCCTGCATTGATTTCGATGATGCCAAAATTGCCTGCTTGCCACGATTTGGAAATATCATCGGTAATTACGTCAATGCCCATTGCCGTCAATCGGAAAAAACTGGCAATATTTTCGACCAACTGTACGTTGTCGGGGTGCATTTTTTCGGTTACATTTTTGGATAATCCACCCGCCGAAACATTGGCAACACGCCGTAAAAATATTTTTTGTCCACTCGATATAACTGACTGTAAATCAAGGTTTTGCAAGGCTAAAAAATTTTTCATGTCGTCATCAATTTTGATAACAGCCAGAGGCGCACGCAAATTATCCGAACGATTTGGATTATTATGATTTTCGTGATGAATCAAGGTTTCAATCGTATCTCGTCCGTTTCCGATAACAAAAGCGGGTTCACGCTCCAATGCAGCGACAAATTTTCCGCCAATGGCTAACAATCGGTGGTCATTTCCGTAAATTTGTTGTTCGATAATGATGCCGTTTGATTCGGTGCCTGTTTCTTGGTGATGTTCAATAATGCGGTCATACGCTTGCCGTAAATCCTCAAAAGATTCGATATTTGTGGTTACGCCTTGCCCTTTGTGTCCCGAAACAGGTTTCAAGACGACAGGAAAGCCCAATTCTTTTGCCTCCTCGACAATGTTTTCCCATTGGAGAAAATTTGCGCCTTTTGGCGTAGGAAATCCGCAAGCGGACAAAAATCGTTTGCATTCGTCTTTGTATTCGGTAAATTCGGTATCTTTGATGCCATCGACATCAAAAATAGTCGAACGCCCACGCACACTATTTTTGCCAAATCCCCACTGAAACTGTCGTTCGATGCTCAGATAATTGACGGGAATATTTCGTTTCATGGCGGCTTCGATAATCGAATAAATTGTCGGACCACCATAAACGCCCTCATTAAAATCTTTTTTGAGTTGGTCAAATCGAGCTTCAAAATCAAACATTGGGTCTTCGGTCAAAATGGCTTCAAACCAATCTGCTACGAAATACGTGCAATCTTCGCTCAAATAATCATCCAGTATTTCTACGGAAATCGTGAATTGCGCCTCATCGGGTCGGATTTCGATTTTGTCGATATATAAATTCAAATCCATTTTCAGGACTTGTACCAGCGTTCGCCCGAAAAGTTCGGGAAAATCAGCGGTCGATTTATTGACCAATCGAGGAAATCTTTTGACAGCTTCTACCCGTAATTCGTCTAATTTTTCATCAAGTTGAGGCGGATATTCCAGATTGAAAACCATACTCCGACAGTCCAAATAATAATTTGCGCCCGAATAAAAGGCAAATTTTTTGAGTGAAATGTAGGAATTGTCTTCTACCAAAGCCCCATTGAAAGTGGGGGCAACCTCCGGATTATCAGCGAAATGGTGCGGTGTATCGTGAATCGTCATAACAGATATTGGTTTTGAACTAACTAATTGTTTGTTAAAATAGTATTAAAACAAGGAGCAATAAGATTTTATTTATGAATTATAGTTACTACTCAAGGCTCGTCAAGGCTTCTTTATCGGTAAAAGAATGCCACGTATTGAAGTCAAATAAATCGCCATCGACCAGAAAACTAAATTTTAGGTTATGCGCCGAAATAATTTCTTGTTCCTGAATTTGGTGGAAATTGGTTTGACGCAATTTATCTGCACTCACGAACACCGCCGAACTACTTCCCACAACCTCCGCCCGAAGATTCGGATAAATAATGACGGCAGTATCTTCAGAAACACCCAAACCTCGTTGGCTTTGTCCGCTTGCCAAAAACTGCACCAATCGCCCGATTCGGCTACGCTCAATAAAATGCGTATCGACAGTTACATCCGTCAGCACGCCAAATCCTTCGTGATATTTGACCGTTCCCTTGTGATAGGCGATGTCATCACCATTGTAAATCAGGGGGTTACTCGTGGCGGCAGCTCCTGCGCTTGTGCCTGCGATGGATAACTTTTCGTTCTCGAAGCGATATTTTATCAATTCGATTAATTTGGTATTTACCAAAATATCCACCAGTTTGACTTGGTCGCCTCCCGTGAAAAAAATCATGTCAGCTCCCTGCACGACTTCCAAATTTTGGGGCGAATCCACATCTTCGCGGTATCGAATATATAAACTGGCTACATTGCTGATACCCAGCACTTTAAATACGTGTTTGTATTCTCTTCCTAACTCATAATTGTAGGAGGAGGCTGTGGGAATCACCACAATTTTTTGGGCTTTGGTTACTTCCAGTACTTTCCGAAGTACCTTCATTGCGCCGTGTTTTTCTTCTGCGCCCCCAATCAAAGCTAAAAATCCCCGATTATTTTCTGGTATCTCGTTTAGCATATATTTTTCTGTATTTTCTTTGACCAGACCCACCAAGTTTTTGAAAACCTGATAGATTGGTATATTTTTTTTATTAAAATTTAATTCCATTGAAAAAATAGTACAGGTGGAACTAAGACGAGCATCGCCAAAATGAAGAAGGCAATCATCAAGGGGAATGCCCATTTTATCCAGCGTTCGTAGGGAATTTTGGCGATTGCCAATGCGCCCATCGTTACGCCACTTGTCGGAATCACCATATTAGATAATCCATCTCCCAACTGAAAAGCTAAGACGGCACACTGCCGAGTAACGCCCAAAATATCACTCAATGGGGACATAATCGGCATCGTTAGGGCTGCCTGTCCTGACCCCGAAGGCAGAAATAAATTCAAGCAACTTTGCACCAAAAACATGATTTGTACCGAAACGGCTTTGGGTGTTCCTTCGGATAACGTAGCGATGCTATACAGCACAGTATCAATGATTTTGCCATCCGTAGCGATAATTAAAATGCCTTTACTCAAGGCAATCACCAGCCCTGCGGTCATCATATCTTTTGCTCCATGCGTGAATGCCTCCACGGTTTCGTTCGGAGTAAGCTGGGCGATAACTGCCGAAATCAAACCAATCGCAAAAAATAGCCCTGCGATTTCGGTAATATACCACCCGTATTCGTTTACTCCGTACACCAAAAACGCCAAACCAATAAAAAATACCCCTAAAATCACTTTGCGAATGGTCGTAAATTCAAGTTCTTCTGCTGTTTCTAAATCTGGACGATTTATGTCCAAATCATACATGATACTTTTTGTTTTGTCTTTTTCGATTTTATTGGCATACCGCATAATATAAATAATCGCTACCGCCGTAAATGCTACCCAAACAACTATCCGATATTCCGAACCACTGAAAGGCGGCAAACCTGCAATGCCTTGAGCAATCCCAATAGTAAACGGATTGGCAAAAGCCCCCGCAAATCCCGCACCTGTCGCCACAATCGGAATGGCAACGCCAACAATCGAATCATAACCCAAAGCAAAAGACAAGGGTAATAAAATCAGAATAAACATCAAAACTTCCTCGCTCATCCCAAAGGTTGCGCCCGCTAACGAAAACAAAATAATGACAAACGGAATAATCCATTTTTTATATTTTGGATGCGTAATGCTCAATTTTACAGTGCTTTGCAAGCCCGCATTGATTGCGCCCGTTCGGTTCAAGATACCAAAAGCACCGCCCACAATAAAGATAAATCCCAAAATCTCTGCCGCCGAAATAAATCCTTTCATTGGTCCGGTCAGGAAGGCTTCAAAACCTTGTGGCGCAGCTTCGGTACGCTGGTATGTATTCGGAACAACCAATTCTTTGGTCATTCCATTTTCTAAGGTTTTCGTTTCGCGTTGGTATTCGCCCGCAGGAATAATCCACGTCAATCCCGTAAATAAAACCATGATACTCAGGACGATAACTAACGTATCGGGAAGTTTTTTCAGCATGATATTTGGCTCGTTAAGTTTTAATAATTCTCTTTTAGTAACCTTAAAGATAAAAACTTAACGAATTTTAAAGGACTCATCAGGCAAATAAATATCCAAAGTGAGTGATTTTGTGCCTAATTTTCCATTTTTTTCCGTCCGATTCGTGGCTCGAAATACTAAAACTTGTGATTCGCCCACGACTTTTGCCTCACGCCCCGAAACCACGATGGCGGTCGATTCGTCAATGCCTACGCTCAATACCTCAGGATATTCGATGGCTGCGCTGATGAGGCGATTATGTCGGCTTCGTTTGACAAAATGTTGGTCAATAATTGCTGTTTTTAATAATCCTAATCCTTTTTTAATTTCGATATTTTGGGCTTCGATATTTCTGAATGTGGATTCGTATTCGGTATATTTTAATTCATTTCCTGTAATCATCTTTTCGCTCATGACCGCCGCTCCTGCGCTTGTTCCTGCGATGGTTGCGCCGTTTTCGTAGGCTTCGTGGATGGCTTTTTCGATTTCTGTACCGTTTACTACGCCCATGAATTTGTTTTGGTCGCCACCACTAATATACACCAATCGGGCATTTCGGATGGAGTCAATTTGGGCTTTAGGGAATTGTTCGGCTGTGGTAAAATCATAGCCCGAAACTCGATCAATTCCCGCATCTACAAATTGTTTTTTGGCATAAAAATACGCCGTATCAGGCTCGGCACTGGACATGGGCAGGATATAAATGTATCCTTCGGTGCGGACATTTGCCTCGTCAATGAGCTGATTGACAAGCGATTCAGGACGTTTTCCGCCACCAATAATAAATAATTTACCTTTTGCCGTAATTTCGGGAAGCGTATCCACGGCTTCCGTATTTTTAGTTTCCTGATTTGTATTTCTTTCAACGCATGACTGAAACAAAAATGCTACCACAACCAAGAGATAAAGTGCTTTCATGAGAAATCGTATCGAGTATGAAGTCATGAGATTGTGTAATTATTTAGTAATCAATAGGTTAAAAAATATGGTCGGTCGTAATCTTGAAAACAAATTTTAGTTATAAAATAACTTTTTTTAGAGAGGCGTGCCATCAGAAATAACGAAGATGACACGCTTCTGACTCAAGCAACTTGTTGATTATTATGCTTATAGCTGATTAATAAGATACTTTCAAACTACCTCTGTCCACATAATAATATTGCCATGAACCGCCTGTACCACTTGTCCATGTATTCAAGTTAAATGAGCCACTGCCGTTTGATGTGCCATTGATTTTGTACACCTCAATCGCTTGTCGGTTTCTGTACCAATCCAATGTTTTATTTGCCACGCATCGTTCTGGCGTTCCTGAAGACGTATTCTGAATCAAGAAAAATGCAGTTCCCGCCCCAAAAACGCGCGCCGTGCCGTTGGTTTCAATACAAACTGCTGTGGCTTCATCTACGCCAATGCCTTTGGGTAACGTAACATTATAATCGACTGACATCCGTGCCATAAACGCAATATGTCGTCCTCGGCGGTCGGGATTATCGTAGTGTGTGTCTGTAATCGTATTTTGTAAATAAGGTGTTTGTAAAAAATTGTTTCGTACCGTTACGTTTACGCCTTTGGGTCTTCGCAGGGCTTCCGCAGAAGTTACGGTGCTATTTTCAGCACTAAAAAAATACTCGCCCTGAATGGCACAGCCTGCACTTGTCCCGCCAATCGGCACTCCTTTAGTATTTGCCAAATAATCTAAGGCATCTGCCAAGCCTGTTCCTGCAATCATGTCCCAATAATAAAATTGGTCGCCTCCCGTAAAAAATACGCATTCTGCATTTCGTACTTTTTGGATAACTTCAGCGTTCTGAGCCACGCTTCTGCCGTTCATCAAAATTGTTTCCACAGAGTTTACATTCACGCCTAACTCGCTGTAAAAGTATGCGTTATAGCCGTCATCACCCGCACCAGGTGCCGCACCATCTGGCGCATTTCGGATAACAATCACATCTCCGCCGTTGGCTTTTTGGAGCATCCACCGCATGGCTTCATCTACATCCGTGCTACCTCCCGCCAAGACCGTTCCACCTGTCGAATTGGTCGTAACATCTGCCGCCGACCCGACCAACCAACTATGATATGTGCTTTCCACTCGTCCAGTTTGGTTTGATTCTGGAGAAGATACTACACTTGGAGCGATTTCAGCTTCCTGACATGACACGGCTAATGTAAGAATTGCCGAAAAAACGAGGGTTTTTGTTCTACTAATGTTCATTTTGTGTGTTAGATTAAAAAGTTTAAAAACAAGTTAGTGTTCATTAAAAAAGTATGAAATTATATAAAAGCAAGATGTAAAAACGACTTGAATAAACGTAAAATGTATGATTTCTTGAACGAATACCTACGGATGTACGATGTTAAAGCACATAAATTCCAGCCATCAAAAATCCGATGAATCTCTGACATAAAAATTTTGGCAATAAAAATTCGCACAAATATCAATCAAGATATCTAAACCAATCAAACAGAAAAAATATAATATAAAATGTGATGCACAACCTGGGAGGATACGTCATTGATTTAGACGCACTAAAGGTGCAAAGAGAAAGTCGAAACTTAGCAGTTAAAAATGGGTTGAACACCAAGGTTTCGCATAGATGTTCCTGGAAAATGCGTACACAACATAACAGTATTATTTAAAGATGAAACAAATTATGATGTATTTTTATACAAATGTAATACGAAAAAAAATAAGACGCAAATTTTTTTTTGTTTTTTATAACTTTTTTTCTTGCAGCAATCTATCCAACTAAATCATGACAGATGATTGGTATAAAAAAATAGGTTTCACAATTAGCGATAGAAATTGACTTTAACTCAGAATTAGCCAAAAAAAACACCGCACAGACAAAATCCGTGCGGTGTAAAATGGTGAACTTATTC
>CAZNYR010000118.1:0-10694 GCA_964577275.1 uncultured Cytophagales bacterium
CCATATTCTCTGGCGGCTTTTAAAAAAGCTTTAATTATCGAGTCAGTACTCAAATCATTCGACTCGATGTTCATTGCTATCATCGATCTTCCACCAGTTCCCAGCCATTTTTCTATATCCTCCACACCACCCAATTCACTATAAACCTCCGAGACCCTGTTATTAAAAATAGCTATTGGGCTTATTTCTTCAGCAGCACTGATAATATCATCCTCATTGTCAGCATCAATATTATCAGATATCATTCCCAATGTTTCTTTATCATAATTGAAATCGCCTTTTCCGTAAGCAAATTCACCATTTTTGAAAAAACCGTAACTTATTTCCGAATCGTCATACAAATTGGGGTAATCTTGCGGAGTCAGAAATAAGCTGGGATAGACGCTATTAGGTAAGATTTTTTTCAGACGTAAATCCAAAATAATTTTCCCCAACGATGTTCCCCGTCTTTTGAGTTCAACAAAAACTATGTACCTTTTGGAGTTATCAGGCATATCTTTTACAAAATAAATGCCTTCGTAAAGGGTTTGGTTTTCGGGTGTGGCATAACGGTCATAGAGTTCAAAGTAATCACGGTCATAATTATAAGGTCGTCCTTGAGCATTGAAAATCAGGACACTAATATCATATTTATCAAAATAGCTTTTGAGATGCGAACGCTTGACCTTCTGAATAATCAAATCTTTGTTAGAAAAGGTACTCATGAGCCTATTTTGTATCATTTGGTCTTTTTTAATATCAATTAAGGCTTTGTCTAACAAAAATTCACCTTGTTCATCATTTTCGATAAGGAGGCGACTGGCAAAGGCGCGTTTCATGCGGGCATCCATTGTTTTTTCAAAAATATAAATGGAATATGCGCCAATCATTGCCGAAATCAAGACACTAAAAAAAATATACAAATACGTGTAATAACTAAAAAAATGGACGGTTTTAGGCATTTTTCCGAATGTAATACCGCATAAATACACCAAATTCAGTAAAAATACCATGGCATCAAATTCGCCCAGAATGCCCGTAAACACAATAAAAATGATGGATGAGATGAGAATATTTTGTCCTAATTGTCGGAACGAACGATGAATTAACATCAGCAATCGAGCGACCACATGACAGGTAAAAAAGTAAATTAAAGCACTTAAAATAAAGATAAGAAAACACGTAATTTTGAAAATATTGAAATTAATATCTGATGTAATGTCGAGTGTGGTTTGTGAATTAAAATAAATAGATTCGAGAACCGAAAACAGGAAATAAAACGCCAAAAAGGTAATCAAACTAAGTCCGATAGCCACGATTTGGAGGCGTTTTTTGGAGAGTTTGAGCATCTTCCGATAATTAAAAAGTCGGTGATAATTGAAATATACAAATCCTGCTAAGACGCAGATACTCAACATATTAAGAAATAAATCGCCCAAAGAAGGCGAAATATCTGAAGAGGCGTAATATTTAAAATTGAATAAATCATACGGTACCAGATTGAAGGGCAATCGTAGCTTGAGCATCACCGCCCGAATGCCTGCCAAGGAAACCAATAAAATCAAAAAACCTTCCGAAACCTTACGGCGATGGATGTATTCTCGGAGATTGACACGAATCTGTAAGAAGGTGAAAATCAGCGTGAAAGAGGCAAAAAATAACGTCAGATTTCCATAAATACCTGTGGATTTGAGGCGAATTTTTTGGGTATCTGGCGAGGCAATAATCGTGCATAAAAAGCGTCCTTCGTTCGAATTGATGACATAACCCTCATCCGAATTGAGCGAAATCCCTCGTAGCTCGGCATTTTGGAAAATTTCATCATTCATTCTGGTCGTAAAGTACTGATTATCTTCAGGTTCTAAAACCAATGGAATGACCACGGCGATGCGATAGCGATTGCCTTTGAGCAAAACAGTTTCTTTGGTTACCAAAAAAGTCCCATAATTATTACGCACACTTTGCACCTTGAATTTACCCGTAAGGCTCTCATTATCAATCATAAACTTATTATTTGTCCAATAACGCAAGGCATCATTTTGATAAATAAAAATGGGATATTTAGGATTATTGGGCAGGCGGTCAAAGTGAATTTTTTTCTCTCGGAGAAGTTGAGTTTTGAGCGTAGATGCCTGTTCCTGAGCAAGTTCTAACTCGGTATGTAAGTTTTCTTGCACATCCTGCAAATACGAATCAATCGAAACTGTATTCCGATAAAAAAAACTAAGTCCGATAGTGATGCACAAACAACTTAGGGCAATCAATAAATAAAAATAGGTTCGCAAGATAATTACTATTTGGGATTGATAACCTACAATGATGCTATTTTTTCATGAAAAAAGCAATATTTCACAATTTTGCCAAGTTTTTAAAAACTTGACAAATACATACAACTTATTGAATTTCAGATAGTTATTTCAGTATAAATATGTTACAATTTGTTTGGCAGACTGAAAAATTATAATCCCCATTTTTCGGGATTTTTTGCGCCTTCGAGTTTATCTTCCAATTTGTCTTTGAGTTCAGGAAAAAAATCGAAACCTGTTTCTTTTTCCACTTGGTCAATCGAAACGACAAAATCTTTCAATGCGGCATTTCCAGCGTCTTTATTTTCCATAATAAAGGCAATGGCTTTGACTTCGGGTTCTTCGTAATCCAATATAATTTTGTAGTAATATTTAGGAACGGAAACGTTATTTTCACCAATTTTTTTGAGTTTTCCCTTCAAAATTCCGCCTGTAACAATATAAACGGATTTGTTCTGAATTGCCCATTCTCGACATTTTTCTTCGAGTGTTTTCCAAATACCACGATTAAATTCTTTCTCCTGCGGACTCATGTTGGTCATATAAAATGATTCGCTCATGGCTTGTTTGCTCCATTTCATGTCGGCGGCGGGGGCTAAATGTCCTCTGTCGTAGCCACTATTTTTGTAATCGGCTGGAATGGCAGACCCTGTGGATATTTGTTTATCGCCTCGAAAATTATTTTTTCGTTCAACTTTCTGATTTTCAACTTCTTTCTTTGTCAAATGATAGGCAACCCAGTTGGCTTGTTCGTGTGCTTCGTTATAAGAAACTGTAAATCCCTCATATTCAATAACTTGACCTGTTGCGCCTTTAGGGATTTCGAGGCGTTTAATTTTTCTAACTGGCTGATTATCAGGTTTTTCGTTATCCGAAATAAGCTCCTGTTTCGGCTTTTGTTCTTTCGTTTCGGCATTTTCTTTTTGAGAGTTACAAGCCGTGAATGTTGTTAAGCAAAAAAACAACGCATAGATGAAACGTTTCATATATTTTGGGGTTAAATAATTTATGCTATAATTATTTGTAAATCAATGAATTAGCAAGATAAAAAATGCAATTTGAATAAGTATCATACATCAAATAAATTTTTGAAGTTGATGCCTAACCAGCCTCCTAAGCCTAATTGTCCGAGAATAATCCACCACAAGGCGGTATTAAAATCAATACTTCCTACGGCACGTTCTTGGAGTGCATAAAAGACAATGACAAATTGTATAAAAATAAGAAAGTACGTTACATACATTTTTTGTTTTTTGACTTTTTGGGAAGGTTTTTCGAGTAATTTTCGGGGTTTGGTTACCCAAAATTTAAATTGTGAAGTGGTGTAGAGGATAAAAAATGGGGAGATTAATCCCATCACAATCCAGGACTGAATTTGGGACATTCCGCCCGTTACAAACTGAAACCAAGACAATACAGCAACTCCTAAAATAAAGAAAATCAATGCGTTACCAAGTCTTTTTCTGGCAATGACTCGTTTTTGTTTATTTTCTTCGTAAAATTGTTTTTCCTGCAATTCGGCTTTGACACGGCGATGATGCGCCTGCAAAACAGGTTCGATGAGCGTATCATGGCTGAGTTCGTAAGAATTTCCGCCCGTTGTATTTCGTTCGACTCGGAGTAAGTGCGTATTGACCAATTTTTGTAATAATCGGGGAGAGGTATTTGTAATTAATGCTTCATCCAGACTGATTCTTCGGTTATTTTTGATGAGATTTTCTTCGATAAAAATACGAGCTTCTTCCTGTTCGTCTTGATGGAGTTTTTGGAGTTGATTTTCATAATAATTTTCAAAAACGATATTCAAATCGCCCAAATCTTCGCTCTTGATGCGTAGTCCTACGGGGTCAATTCCTTTGAGGGGTTTGGCACGCTTAATAATCAGATTTTCAACGTGTTCACAACAAATCTGGAGTTGTGTCGCCTCGATGGATTGGGTTTCGTTGTGTGATAAAAAATTCAAAATGCGTTCGATGGCATTGGTTTCAAATTGAAAAGTAGGCGATAAAAATTCACCTTTATTTTGGGCGGGGCGCAACATCGCCACCTCCGCTTGCTCGATGGTAAGTGGCTGTAATTCATAGCAATGCGAAAGAATATCGGGAATTTGGTCGGTCAATTTATTGAGGCGACTCATGCGGTCGGAGCGAATGGCAAAAATGGCACGGACATTCATGGGAACGGACATTAGCAATGCCATTTGTTCTTCGGACAAAAACGATTGTTGGGTGTTATTTTGGGATTGTTTAAATTTTGTTCTTAAAATTTGTCGAAAGCGATTGGGGATTTGCGTATGTAATAATTCGGCTAAAAATGTCTTGAATTTTCGGATTTCATGTTCTGGATAGGTAAATAATTCTTCAAATTGGTCAAAAATAAGGATAAATTCGGCATCTTGATTTTGGATGTGTTGTTTTTTGAAATAATACCAAAATGAATCATCTTTTTCGACTACTAAATCAAGGAAGCACGCCGTATGGATTTGGGGGAGCGATTCCTGAATGATGTGCATAAAAATTTGAGTGGGCGAAGTTGGGTTTTCGGCGGAGTAATTCCCAAAACGGATGCTAATATCCTGAAAATCACCTTGTTCCTTGAGCTTGGGCATAATGCCTGCATTGAGCAATGAGGTTTTTCCCATGCCCGATTTGCCGTAGAGGACAACGGTTTTTTCGATGAAAATGAGGTTAAAAAGCTGTTTGATGTCCTGACTTCTGCCAAAAAAATTGGAGCTATCTTCCGCAGAAAATGGTTTTATGCCCGGATACCTGAATTTTGTCATTTGTTTTATGGATACTCAAAGGTTTGCACTATGATTCTTGCTGTTTGGTAACGCCTCACTTTGCGGAGGCATTGTAATTTTACACAAAAATTTAAGGAGTTCAAAACTTTTGCTTGATTTTTAGCGCATCAATTTATGGTATAACAAGGTGTTGCTGTTTTCTAAAAAAGAGATATTTAGTTGAACGATGCAAATAGTTAGTTGAATTTATGATACATGAACTTGACCTTAAAGCATCCAAAATAATCAATCAATTAATCGTGTAATTTTCGGATGTAATTTGTCAGAATGTGCTTAAAATGAATCTTTTATACCTAATTTTGCGTTCAAATTAGAGCATAATCATAGTTATACTATCTTTAGAACCATTATAAAATTTGAATATCAAAATGAAGAATAAGTACACTTATCAACTGATAATCACCTTTTTATTTAGTATTTTTCTCATGAGCAGTTCCGCATTGTATGCCGGGGCTGTTTTTACGTGGAAAGGCTTGAGTACCAACTGGATGGACACTAATAATTGGGACGAAAACGGAGATGACAACGATGACCTTCCCGATGCGGATGACGTGGTAATTATCCCGACAGGATTAGGAAATTATCCAATTTTGCCTGCGGATATTACTATTTTTCGCCTTTCCATGAGTGGCGCATCCCTCAATCTGAATGGGCATACGCTAACCGTTACGACCACTTCTTACTCTGACATTGTCAATAGTACGATTGATTTCGGGGCGACAGGTCAAATTGTTACTAAAACTGGTCAGCCTGACAATAATACGCCTTATGGTGCGCTTTTGTGTACGAATTCGACATTTACGAATAATGCCACGATGACGGGCGGTTTGCAGTTTCATACGTGTACATTTAATGGAACGGCTCATACGCTGACGCACGTGGGCGATAGCCATTATAATGGTGGAAATACATTTAATGGAGATGTTACCTTAATTAATGATGAATCGGTCAATAATGGGCATTGGTTTTTTGGCGATAATGTGCCAGACGTATTTAACAATAATTTGATTGTGAGGTCATTATCCCGAAACCGAAAAGAAATTCGGTTGGCGGATAATTCGGCTGGAAATATATTTCATGGAACGGTCGATATTCGGACTTATACGGGGGGGTCTATCAAAATTGCACACAACGAAAACGGCGTGGCGACCTTCAAACAAAACGTAACGATTACGAATGAAACCGTGGACCCAAATGGCGAGCGAGTTTCTTACATTGGGTATGACGGGACGGTTATTTTTGAAAATGATTTGAATTTGAAATTTACGACAACGGGCGCAAACCGAGCGGAAATTAATATCGCAGGAAATCAGGGCGATGTAACTTTTCAGCAAAATGTAAATATTGATAATGACAAAGCCGATGCGGGACGAATTATCCGATTCGGCAATACGAACGAATTTGTTTCCGTGCCTTTTGCCATGACCAACGGCAAACAGGTGCATTTGGCTGGAAATATTGTGTTGCAAGATTTTGAGGATGGCGAACTTTATTTCCAATATTTTGAGAAAACATCGGGAACGTTGCAGGATTTTAGCGCACTGACCCAAGACAATAAATTAATTTCTAAATACAGTGATTGGAATGGAGCATTTAATGCCGATGCCGGAATTGTGCATTTGCGAGAAAACATTTTTCGGGGTGCTGCTCAACTGACCAATTACGGTACGTTGCCTGTTGTGGAGCCAGTAACGAGCCATCGGTATTCGGGCGGAAACACATTTAAAAATACTGCTGTATTGTCCTTAGGTTCAGGTAGTTATAAGGATGCGGATTACGATTGGGTTTTTGGATATTATCAGCCCGATATTTTTGAAAATACGCTTACTGCCAACGTACAGACTACGGGACCTCGAACCTTGCATCTTTCCAAAAATTCGGCGGGAAATTCGTACCAAGCCATCACGCTTAATTCCAATGATAATGGTGAAATCGTGTTGGGTGATGAATCCGACCAAACTTCATTTATTTCGGGAACGGTAACGATTAATCTGAATGGCACAAAGTATCAATATTTTGGCTCACGAGGCATAACGAAATTTGAACAAAATATTACGGCAAATATCAGTTCGGGCGCACCGTATTTGCAAATTGCAGAAAATGGCGGTAGTTTGGATTTTGTAGGAACGGGAAATGTCAATCTTACGATTAATGATGCCAATGCCCAGCCTACCACGCACGAAATTGATTTCTTGACCATCAGCGGAGGCGGGGATTTGGTTTTGAAATCGGACATTATTATCGTGCAAGGATTAAATTTGGTATCAGGACGAATTAATGTCGAAAACAAAATCTTGAACGTAGGAAATGCTACGATTGCGGGGGGAAGTGCGGATAGTTATATTATTGCCGAAGGTACTGGATATTTACAAATCAAAGCCGATAACGGCGTGAATAGAAAATTTCCGATGGGCGGTGGCGGTGGCGCAGGACGCTATATGGAACTGATTATGAATCATTCACAAGGCGGAACGGTCGATTTTAAAGTGAAAGCACCCGCAGGCGGAGCAACCAACGGCTTGACCAATTATTGGAATATTTTGCATGATAAAGGCAAATTTAATGCGACTTTAACCCCCAATTGGACGGCAAATGCTGGCGCAAATTCGGCATCGGATTATTTTATGGTCGGACAAAATCCGAATTTCGGTTCTTCGGGAGCGGCAACTACGGTTATCGGAAATCCACAGAGCGTTGCGGGACAAACCAACGGGTTTTTGGGCGATTTTGATGTAGCTACTTCTACGGATGCCTACGCAGGCGCAAATCAAACGGTTTCTTCTTGTGCCGTCTTGGAAATGTCGGCAATTGGCGCATCGGGAAGTTGGACAGTAACGCACGGAGTTGCCACCACTGCCACCACAATTCCGAATGCCAAATTCGATATTAGCGCATTGGCTGACGCAACTTATACCTTCACTTGGCAGCCCTCGACAGGTGGCTCGGCTACGGTCGATATTACCGTTTCCAAGTCGGGTGGGGGAGGCTCTCCGTATCAAGTCTGGACGGGAGCTTTGGATAACGATTGGTTTAATTGTGCGAACTGGAAAGGCTACGAAGATGCCAATTTCACTTCCGTAGGTCGGAATGCCGTACCTGATATTAATACTTCGGCATTTATTACAGGTAATGCCCTGACCGCCATTCAGACAGGAGGCACGGCAGCAACGTGTAAGTTTTTATCCGTAGATTCGGGAAGTAAACTAAATTTGGGCGGAGGAACGCTCACGGTTGCTGATGAATTATTATTCCAAAGCGTAGAAATTTCGGGCAATAAATCCGAAATTATTGCCAACGGAAAAATGCAAATTTTGCGGACTTTCTTTCAAGATTTCGTAACGATTAATTATAAAGATACGGGAACTGCGCCTTCGCATTCCTTTAATGGACGGAATACATTTTATTCGGATGTTTCGATTATCCAAAATTCGACCGAAACCAATTTGTATTTCGGAGCTGACCACGCTTATATGGATGGCGGTGCGGATAAATTTCAGGGCAATGTCCAACTGACCAATAATCACGAAAAAGAATTAATTATCAGCCACAGCACTTCGGGCAATACGATTGCGGGCGATGTTACGGTTCGGAATATGGTCAATGGTTGGGTACGTATTGGTTATCCTGATTATGCACATTTGACCGAAACCACATTAGCCGATGGAAAATCCATTGATTTGAATGGCTCTGCGGCAGGTAAGTTTATGGTTTTGAGAATGTTACAGGCTGGAGGCGCACCCAATCACCAACTGAATACGGGCGGTAAGCTGGATATTTATATTCATTCCTCACAAATGCGAGGCGATTTGGTGGTTTATGGCGATAATGTCGAGGTGCGTGAAAGCGAACTCGGAACGGATGCTTCGAGTATCATCACCATTCAGACCAATTCTGCCGATACCAAATACAACGGCGGAAATACATTTCACGGAAATGCGACCCTGAACCATACGGGTGGTTCGCCGTGGCATTGGGGTTATACGGGTGGTGATAAATTCATGGCAAATGCCACGATTATTAACAATACGAATGATAATCTTGCCCATACGTTTGTGGCTGACCGCTCTTCGGATAACGAATTTCATGGCACAACTTTTATGACCGCCCAAGCCACTGGCGCAATTTATGTGGCTGAAAATCATACGACAAAAGCCACTTTTAAGGGAAAAACACATCTTTGGGGCAATCGAACGATTGTTTATGATGGTTCGGATGGTCGAGGACGTGATGCCCTGAATTTTGCCAATGATGGACAGGTCGTTTTTGAAGACGATGTATATGCTTCCTTCAGTAATTTGGGGGCGATTGATGTTTACGGAATGTATATGAGTTTTGCCTATGATTCGGGCAAGGTAACATTTGAGGACGTAATTTTGGATGACCAAACTACCGAAACTTATCGAAGAGGTTTTTATATCGGAAATCCAAATTCGGTCAAAGATGACGCAGGCACATTCCGAAACCAAGTTACTTTGACGGGTGGAATGACAAATAATAGCCCAACAGGTTTTGATGATGGTTTGGTTTCTTTGGCGCACATCACACAAACTACTTCTTCGCCGATTAATTTGGATGTTAAGAATGCCATTTTGACGTTATACAATTCCAGACTGAAAGGCGCATTAACCATTCAAGCCAAAGCATCGGCGTATCGCTGGAATTATATCGAAGGGCAAACCAGTTTATCAGTTACCAATCCTGAATCTACTTCATCAATTTATTACAATAATGCTTCTTACGGAAATTTCCGAAGTGGCGGTAATAATTTCAGAGGCGTAACTTCAATTATTTATAACACAACAAATACCAATGCTCACACCGAATGGGAGTGGGGCGCAGGTGCGGTCGGTGGCTCAACGATTGGAGCGGATACCTTTGCGTTGGCTACGACTTTTGAAAATCAATGCGATAGATTATTGATTATCGGCAACGAAACGGAAGGCAATCAATTTTATGATGATTTGACGATTAAGAATACGGCAAATGGTCAAATCGAAATCGCAAAAACCGCCGTTCCTGTTGATAAACGCAATGTTACGGTCAAAGGCAATGTCATTTTGAATAATCAAAGTGCTACGGATGCCAGCCGAATTAATGTTGCCGAAAATGGAATTTTTACGTTCGGTGGCGATTTGACGACACAATCTTCAGGAGGCGAAATTTATTTGGCGTATGGCGGAGCGGCAGCACAAGGATGGCTCTATTCGGATAGTTATTTGCCCGATACCACAGGCACAACGATTGCCGATACGGTCTTTACGCAAACGCTGAATTTTAATACGAATAAAACATTTTTACATAAATTACAAAGTGGTTCACGAAAATTATCATTAGCAAGCCACATCAATTTTATCACATCGGATACCGATGCACATTTACGATTTACTACGGGACAAATCTCGGTAAATAACTTTGATTTAAACCTCAATCGTGGGCAATTAACCGCCCCGAATGGTGGCACGGCAAAAGGCGATTTTTCGCAAAGTCATGTCGTGGCGGCAGGAATCGGACACTTCAAACGGTACGTACCGACAGGCTCGCCCACTTTATTGCCTTTGGCAACGCCTTCGATTTATTTGCCTGCTATTCTGACAGTTACGGCGGGT
>CAZNYR010000119.1:0-10657 GCA_964577275.1 uncultured Cytophagales bacterium
AATGTATTTTCCGCCCACCGATTTATTGACTACCGTTAATTTTACCTTTCCGCCCGGACACAAGGCACGTGGTTTGGGGTCATCCAAAATTGGTTTTGTTGCCACATTTAGGGTCAAGGAAACATTATCCGTAAATTCACATCCTTTTCCGTCAATGACTTTGACTGAATAATTACCCGCCTCGACTGCGGTCTGGGTTTCGCCTGCGATTTGTGTGCCGTTGGGCAATGTCCAGGTATAATGATTGGCTGGCAAACCTTTGTAAGCTCCATTGACCCCCAAAATTACGTTATCACACGCCGTAACGGAGGTTTCCGATTTTTTTGTTTTGGGTGTAATGTACATTTCGGGAGGCGTAGTACCGTCTTTGTCGATGGTAATGGTGCCTACTTTTGGGTCGGTACAACTGGGCGATTTCGATGAAACCGTTACACGAAATACGCTTCCGCTGGTGCCGCTTACATTGGGCAAAATGGGTTCTGTACCGACTTGCACGTATTTGGGGTCTTGTTTGCCTGCGCGCGTGTAGGCTTCCCATACAAAATTGTATTGTTGGGCGACCTTAAAATCTTTCGATAAATTGGTAAATAAGGTTACTGTTCCCGAACAATCAAAGCTGGCAGGCTCGGCAGTTACATTAATATCAGGGATTGTGGTGGCTTTCTCGACCGTAACGCGTTGGGTTTCTTCGGTACAAACTTGATTAAAAGTAACGATGGCATAATACACGCCTTCCTGAAAACTTAATCCCGAAGTAACGCCACCAACCGAAAGTTCGCTGGTGGTGCCAGCCTGCACAAAATCGGTCGTTCCTTTTTTCTGATAATACCAAACGGTCGAATAACCTGCGCCTGAAGGTACGCTCAAGGCGGCTGTTCCGTTATCGCCACAATACGTTACTTTGGTAATATTTTTATCGCCATTGATGGCGATGGGGTCGTTAATTGGTGGCGGTGCAGCGATGGTAATTTCTTTGGAAAACCCCTCTTTTTCGGGCGTACAGCCAAATACTCGAAGGCGATAAATGCCCGCATCTGTCGAAGTAAGATTGGCTTTTCGTCCGTTATCTGCCGTAGCACCCGTATAAGCGTTCCAACTTCCGCCCGCGTCTTGTTTTTGCCATTGGAAATTAAAATCAGGGGAAACATATTCATAACCGCCCCGAATTGGCGTAATCGAACTGCCTGGGCATAGCGTTTGTCCTGATGGATTGCCGGGCAGGGTACTAATAAATTCAATATCATCAATCTTATCGACCGTGAAAGTAGCTTGTGCATCACAACCGCCCGCATAGACATCCAAGACATACTTGGCGGGTTCGTTGGCGGCAATATTTTCCGACACAGCCAAACTTGGGTCGGTTACTTCAAATGCCTTGATAGTAATGAAATTATTGCTTTGGTCGTATTGTGTCCATGTATATTTTACGTCCGAAGTGGGCGTAGGGTCTAAAGCAATATCAAGGGTAGGCAATGCGGCATTATCACAATAAAGTATTTTGTCCTGAATCGGGAAACCCGCTACGCTTCCCAGTACTGTGGGCGGTAAAGTTTCCTTGATTTCAAATGGGTCGCTCTCAAACTGACAATCGGCATCCACAACAATGACTTTATACCAGCCTTCGGTATTGGTTTCGTATTTTGGGGTGGTCGCCACTTGGCTGTAAGGCGTAACGCCATCCGCCGAATATTGCCACGAATACGAATTAAAAGGACCGCCTTCCAATTCCAAGGTAATGGTTTCGCCTTTACAGAAGCCATCGCCTGCGCCTTTTACTTCGGCGGTTTTTTTGCGAATGGTAATGAAAGCCACGACCTCACAAAAGCCAGGAATATCAATCGAAGCCCGAAAATGCCCTTCGGCAGAACCTGTTGGCGCACTCGAAGCCCCAAAATCTCCATCCGCAGGCAAAACGCCACTTTCATTAATGGGAGCAGACGACCACGAAGTCGATAAACTGAAATCATCTTGTAATGCTTTGGATTGCACATCGCTCAAGACATACGTATCATTGGGACATAACTGGACCACTTGATTTTTGCCTAAGGGAATCGGAATTTTATCGCCATCGGCTTCGGTTTGTTCGCCTTGAATATTCAAGTCCAATTTTTTGACCAAAATCGGTTTGCTTTTGACGACCATAGTTTCGGGGCAGTCTTTGTGCCGAATCGTAACCTGAAATTTGGTATCTTCAGAAACACTCACTTGGTTTTCCGATACGGTATAATCGGGCAAGGTAGCACCTGTAATTTCGACCATTTCGGGGTCTGCTTTTCCAGCCCGTACTTCCTGAAACCATTTATAGACAAAATCACTGGCTTGATAACCGACAGGAATTTCAATATTTGATTTGAGAATAATCGCCGATTCGCCTGCACAGAGGTAGGCTTTGGGATTGGTGGCATCTACGGTTTGTCCATCGACCGTAATAAATGGCGGGTCATATTCTAATTGACGCACAAAAATACGGTCGGAGGCTTCTCCCTTACACGTTCCGTTGTCTAATTGCACATAATAATAGCCCGTTTGTGTAACGGTATATTTATCGCTTGTTCCGACCTGCGAGCCTGCTCCTTCGGGCGTTTCGCTCCGATACCAGATATATTTGATGCCAGCCAAGCCTGCGAATTGTACCGCCGTAATTTCTGTACCTTGAACAGGAACAATCGCTCCATCGGCATCGGTTTCGGGGCAAATGGCAATGGTCGTAAAACCACTATTGACTTCTACAATTTCGGCTTTGGGCAAGGCGATTTTATCCAACGTAATGGGTTCGGACAAAATATCCTCGCATATTTTATTGCCCAGATTATCATAAGAAGTAATCGCTATTCGATATTCGTATTGAGGGGCAACGCCATCTTTGGAAATGCCCGCTCCGTCTTTATCCGTATTATCAATTTGATAGAAAGTACTTGGTGTTAAGGAACTTACCCACGTTTCGCCACCACCGCCTACGTTGGCTCTTTGCCACCGATATTCGTAAGTTCCTTGCAATGCCGTAGCAAATAAAATGACATCATCGCCCCCACAAAACTGTACTTGGTCATTTCCATTATCATTAATCACGGGTTTGGGCAATTCGTCCGAAACCGTAACGGCATACGACTCGATTTGTGTCGTACCCGCCGCATTGACGACAACCAGCCGATAAATCCCTACATCTTGCTGTGCGCCATTATTGAAAAGTGTCAGCGTATTTTGGTCAACGCCAAAAGTAAGCGTCTGATAGCCTACTGTTCCTGTGCCTGCATTACTGGTTTGCTTTTGCCAATAAAAAGTTGCGCCAGCCACAGGCGAAGCCGTGAGTGTCAGGTCTGTGCGCCCACAAAACGCCACTTGTTGCCCTTGCTGAATACTGGCATAGGCATCATCCCTAAACTTAACAGTCTTTTGTGTGCGCGGGCTGACCGTCCCATCAGCGGCAATATATTCCACAAAAAATGTTTCGGGACTACTGACCAAAAAGCCAGCATCCCCCGTAGGAGACATCACCGCATTTATCGAAAGCGTTGCGCCTGTGCCTACCAAATCGCCATCCGAATTATACCAGTAATACTGTCCGCCCGCCGAAAAACCCCCAGGAAGTCCAGAAACCGAAAAGTTCACGGGCGTAGCTTGGTTGGTCAGCGAATTGAAATTTTGAGAAATTTCTGTGGGACTTTGTGTGATGACCATTTGTCCCAAAACAGGCAAACTCGACACACCAAAGAATAAAAACCAAACAAAAAACCCGAATTTCCGCATACTGACGGGGCTTTCTTCGGGGTGGTCGGGCTTTATAAACTGTAAAATTCGTTGTTCCATAATTCCAAAAGGTTTGACTGATTATTTAATTTTATTTATTTTAAGTACTGAATTAATTAAGTAGTATCAAGTATTAAGACGATGTAATTATTTGAAAATCAATAAGTTACACTCAAAACAAACGATAAACTAAATTTGAATCATGACTCACTTACAAAGAGTTATACGGATTCGTTCCCGTTTTTATCTGAATAATCTTCAAGATTTTATCATGTCGTATTCCTTGAATTTACTGAATCATTTTATCGACAAAATTAGGCATTTGAGCGTGAAAAATAGACCAATTGCATCGTAAAAGCATACGAAAAGCCCAAACACAAAGTTAGCCATCGACTTGGCTTTTCCTGAATTTGATTTTGGATAAACTCACTCCAACGAAATCTACCACACAAAATTATTAATTATTATGAGTATATTTGAAAGTATAGGATTAACCTGCTTTTTTTAACATTTTGTTCCCTAAAATTCAAAAAGAACCAAATCCACTAACCAAAAAATAGCACATTTTGATTTTTTGCCTACCTGAAGGCACATTCCCCCAAATTGTAGAAATTTTCGGATGGGTTCAAGATAAATTCTTATCTTGCTTTCTATCATAATATACATCAAAAAAAAATTCATGAATCAAATATTACTTATTGCATGAAACCAATGTGGATACTCATATTAACTTTGTGGATAATGCAGGCGTGCCAAGAAACACAAACTACTGACCATCAGGTAGTTGATTCGATAAATAGCACTGAAAATCCTGACACAAATACGCCCCAAATTACGCCCCAAAATTTCGTAGGCTATTGGATGCCAGAGGATTATCTCCAAAAAATCGAAACCCAAAAAAGTATTTATGAACTGGATGATGATGAATCCAAAAATCCACTTTATGGCTTTATTATTGACCAAAATACGGAAGAAGTTACATTGAGAGGTTTCGGAACACACGAAGGCGGACTCGATGCGCCCTTGCATTGGAATGCCAAAAAAATGCGGTTTGAGGTCAATAATGCCAAAATACAGGAGCATCATATTTTGCAGGCGGGGACATATCTGGAATACAAAACGGAAACTCAAATCCAAATCGTTACGCCCGAAAAAAAGACGGTGTTCAGACGAGTTGAGGACGACAAAAAAGAATTTGCAAGAATCTTATTCTCAGGAACTTATCAAAATAAAAATGGCGAAATTATCAGCTTTGCCCAAGATGGAAGCCTCGCAGGATTGCCGCCCAAAAGCCAATACAAAATCCTTTCTGATTTTGGCGAGGGATTATTATTTGATGTCGTTTTTTTCAAAAATCCAGAAGATTCATGGACTGACCAACTCATGTTTCATTTCAAAATCAAGGGGAATACACTCGAATTATATCCAATTACGGGCGATTTCCCTGAGGTAGAATACGAAATCGGAGAAATTAAATATCACTTAACCAAAAAATAAATGCCTGTTATTCAAGCTGTTCGTGGCATCATACCACACATTGGCGAAGATTGTTTTATCGCCGAAAACGCCACGATTGTAGGCGAGGTCGAAATCGGAAATCATTGTAGCATTTGGTTTAATGCCGTGGTGCGTGGCGATGTAAACCGCATTATTATCGGAAATGATACGAATATTCAGGACGGTGCGATTATTCATTGCACCTACCAAACTGCGCCTACGCATATCGGAAATCGGGTCAGTATTGGGCATGGTGCCATAGTACATGGCTGTACGCTCGAAGATGATACGCTTATCGGCATGGGCGCAATCGTCATGGATAATGCCCTAATTCGGAGCGGAACCATGATTGCGGCAGGTGCGGTGGTCTTAGAAAACACCCAAACGGAGGCAGGATGGCTTTATGCGGGTGTGCCTGCCAAAAAAATCAAACCCCTGGACGACAAACTCAAGGCAATGCTTTCGCGTATTTCGGGCAATTATCACAAATACGCCAGTTGGTTCAAAGCATAATTAATTCATAACCTATTGATTATCAAATTTATAGCCCCGCTTATTTGGCGTAAATAAACGGGTTTTTGATGCTTGAGTCCACGAGCAGGAAGGCAAATTTTTTATCCAAACGAAAGGTTGGTACATTGGTTATTTTTAGTATCTTTGAAAAATAAAATCGGTAGTATTTTTACTAAATTTTTAGCATCATTCATCGTATCTTACGTGGCGGAATAAACGTGTAAAAAATGAATACATCAATCATAATTGAAGATAATGTATTATTTGATTTGAATGTAATTCATTGATTTTCAGATGATTATAATATCAAAAACTTACGTAAGTGGAATGATGAGGAATTAATTTTATCATAAATTATTGATTATCAAGTTATTATGTTTTTCCAAATACTGGATACCGAATTTCAAATGCCTAAACCATCAGAATTGCGTGCCACAAGCACCTAAACGATAAGGACTTATGAGCAAAGACAAAGACCCACAAGATACACCAAATCAAGAATCTAAGCCCAAAACAAAAAGCTGGGTTTCGGAAGCACGGGACTACCGAAAAACCATGCGAAATCACGATAAAGAAGATTTTGCTGCCATCGAAAGCGACCACGAATACCGTATGCTCTTCGTAGAAAGCGACTTAACGCTCAATGATGACGAACTTGAACAAGCCAAACAATATGGCGTGGATAGGAGACAACAAGACGAAACACAACCACACGAACAGGAAACCGAATCGCTGACCGAACCAGAAACTCAATCCGAGCAAGATGACGAAGCCCCAGATGAATCCGAAGCGCAAAGCGACCAAGAGGAAAAACATTCTGTCATCCAAGACACCAGCCAGAAAGCCAGAGATATATTTCGACAACAACAACAGGAATTGCGCCAAGAACTCGGTGATTTTGAGTCGTTTGTCGGCGAAACAGGCACGAAAGCCGTGGGCGCAGGAATTTTTCTTGTCAGTTTTCTTGTCCTCATTAACGAGCTTTCTAAGATGGGCTATGTCAGCCCTTGGCATCGGGTATTTTTGGGCGTATTGGTTTCGGGTGGGCTGTTGGCTTTTGCTTATCGACAGCACGACCGCCGTCCCAGCCTAAGCAATATTGCGGCTCTGGCGGGCTTTGTCGGATTGTATGTCATAAATTATATTTCGTATGCCATTTATCAATTTTATGATGCGGATATATTCCTGATAATCAATGTATTAAATACCACAGGGATTTTAGCCGTGGCACTTCGATTCCAGAAAATTGCCTTGTTTTATATGGCGATTGTGGGCGTGTATTATTCGCCTGTGGTTATCAGATTACAGATTGACTATCTGCACGTGATGATTTATTTGATTGTTTCGACCATATTAATCATGACCATCGCTTATCGGCAGGGCTGGAATTATATCAATATTTGGCTCTATGGTTTTGTGGTCGTGCCGATGCTACATTGGTTATGGGTCAAAACTCCTGCCGTAGCTAATTTTGGCTTGACATTCGGCATCATCACGGGTGTTTCGGCATTATTTTTCGGAATGGTCTTGTTTTTTGGACTCCAAAAAGACCGAAAACTTACTTCGACCGAATATTTCATGTATTTTTTTACCATACTATTGTATATCGGTTGTGGCATCAAAGTCATGTATTATGATGCGGGAATGCCTCTGGAAGATGTCGGGCTGTTTGTTTTTGTGATGGGATTGGTGTTGGCGGGTGTATCGATGGCGATGTATCTAAACCGACCTTTTGATACCATTTTATTTGATAATACGCAGATTATTTCCTTGATATTCATCACGTTTTCTGTGCCGTCTTTCACGCAACCCAGTAGCTGGAATTTCCTTTGGATTGCAGAATCCGTCATTTTGTTATGGATTGCTCAAATTACTGCCTTGCGTATCGTGCGTAATTTTTCGGGTGGCACGGTAGTTTTAGCAATTTTGATGCTGGTGCATGATTGGTTTGTAACTTACACGGGTGCTTTTCAGCCTTTTTTCTTTAATGATGCCGTCAAATCTGCCGTTTATACTGTTCTGGCTTTGGGGATTTCGGTTTATCTGATGGTGCGTAACGAAAATAAGTACCAAAAAAACGATACCATTTTATTTCTTACGTATGAAGTGTATCGTGGCATTTTGAGCGGATTTGCCATTTTTGTCCTCTGGATTATCGGCAATATCGAACTGAATTACCACAATTTTACGGATAAAGACCACGCTATTTTATTGAACGGAATTTATAATTCTATCTTTTTTGGGCTGTTGTGGGTGGTTTCCAAGCGTTACGAATTGGATGCCAAGAAATTTGTCGAAGGCGTTTTGTTGGTGCTGATTGTTTCTTATTTCTTTGTCGATAGATTCAGCGTCTTGCCCCTGCGGGATGCGTATTTGGTGGATGGGGCTTCGGGCTGGGATTTCCTGACACATTATTTGTCCTTGGGCTTAATTATCGCAATTTCTGCCCTGATAATGAATGACTTATGGAAAAATCGCCCGAAATTATTTTTGAAATCTTTGTGGTTATTTGCGCCACTGGCAGTCGTTTATTTGAGCTTTGAGTTTGAGCATTGCCTCGTGATTCTCAGCTATGCTCCCGGCGATAATATCAGCCATTTATTAGATAATATTTGGCACATCGGTTGGGAAATTTTGTGGGCAGTTTGTGCCGTAGCCATGATTGGTTTGGGGATTCGCTATCAGCTCAAACCCCTGCGTATGGTGGCATTATTATTATTTGCCGTCATTTTGTTTAAGTTTTTTGCCTATGATTTCTGGTTATTGAATACGATGCAAAAACTTGCTTCCACCATTGTTTTGGGATTATTATTGATGGGCGTAGGCAATCAATACAACCGATTTTTGGTGATTATTAATGAGGGTAAACTTCCTGCATTTGTTGAGGAAGATGAAGATGAATCTCATAGAGCATCAGAAGAAAAATAAGCTATAATACGTGATTTTTATCGAAAAAAAAGAATTATACGATAAAAATGAAGGCTGTTTTCGATAAAAAACTAAAATTTTCCCGAAATTGTGTACCGAAAAACACCTATTTCTACTAAAGTGTGTTTTTCGGTATATTTTTGTAATCTAAATCATACGATTCCAATATGATGCACAAATCATACGTTTTTTGGTTGCTTATTTTGCTGATGCTTCCGCTTATTCATCTCTCTGCACAGTGCGATGATAGTCGCGCTTCTCACGTCAAAGAGTTCGGTTTTGGCTTGAATTTCAATACGTTGGCAGGTTTTTTGGGAGGCATTGATTTGCGCTATTCGCACGCCCTGAAGGATTGTTATTATCAGCATTTTGCCCTAAATCTGACACAAGTGCGACATCCCAAAGAAATTCGGGGGCATAACGAACTAAACGGCAAAAGTTTTATTCCCGGCAAGAGCAATTATTTATTTATGTTGCGTCCGCAATATGGCATCGAAAAAGTAGTCTTTGCCAAAGCCGAAGAGCAGGGCATTCAGGTCAATATTGTGGGTGCGACAGGGCTGGCAATGGGGCTTTCTGTACCGTATGTCATTTTGTATGATGCCGACCCTTCGCCTTCTCGCCGAACGTTCGCCGTAGGGCAATACGACCCCGAAAAGGTGCATTCTTTTACTGATATTATCCAACGCCAAAATCCGCCTAATGGATTTTTTAGTGGGAGTTCCGTAACGTGGGGTGGCTCGCTCAAGGCGGCTTTGATTCTCGAAATGAGCAATTACAAAAAAACGACCGCAGGTTTTGAAATCGGGTTTATGGCAGATGCCATGACGCATCCCATCGAAATTATGCCATTAGCCAACAAACAGCAATTCTTTTATAGTACCTACGTAACGTTGTTTTATGGATGGCGAAAATAATACCTTGGTAAGGTTTCTGTTTTTTGAAAATGTAATTATTTGAAAATCAATAAATTATACTCAAATCAAACGAGAAACTAAATTTGAATCATTCCTGAAAAACGGACATTCATAAATCGAACTTACTGATATTGAATTTTTTTAAAACAGATAGACAAAACTTTTTTAGCTCCAAATCAATTATATTTGTAGCCTTTAAAAAAATTTTACACAACACACACGCCTCATAAATTTATAGTTTGTCTTAAAAAATTTGATGATGTGGCGATTTTACATAGTACTCCTTTTAGTTCCAAAAGTTTTATTTTCCCAGTGTGTAGGTTGCAGTTCAACAGCTTATGCTGGAGCTTTTATTGATGTTGGTACAAAAATATGCCTGACTAGCGACTACGCAGGACATATTCAGATAAATGGCGGTGAGCTATGTATTAATCAGGGAGTTACGGTCAGTCCTGCCAGCATTACGTTGCTTTCAGGAACTTTAAATAATCATGGCACGGTCAATACCAATACGGTAGTGTTTGGAGATGCCGCAAACGCTATTGATAGTTATGTGAATAATTATGGCAATTTCTTAACAAATGGCGCAATCGAAATACGGACGGATGTTCAATTTACCAATATGCAAACAGGCTCGGTGTCTGGCTCTCTGACCAATTTCGGTACGATGATTAACGAAGGACAGATAGAAATTGGGGGCGCATTAAACAATAATCTCGGGGCGAATTTGATTAATCGAGGAACAGTTACGGTAAATGGGGATTTTAAGAACTATGGAACTACGGACGGCGAAAATATCGGATGTTTTGTTTTGCGCTGGGAAGATAGCGAAAATCAAGGAACGATGCAGGATGTCAATGTTTGTTTTGACCCCGAAGACAAAGACGATATTGCGACTAATACAGGTACGACTACCAACATTACTTATGTATGCAACGAAGCCAATACGAATTGTTATATGCCTTTGCCTGTAACGTGGTTTTTTTTCAGAGGGATTGCCAAAAATGATAAAATTATTTTGCACTGGAAAACAAGCCAAGAAATTAATAATCAGG
>CAZNYR010000120.1:0-4645 GCA_964577275.1 uncultured Cytophagales bacterium
AATTTTTTTGCGCTTTTTTTATACTTTTTTGACCGACTTTTTAAACAAGTTCATTGTCAAATAATTTGTCTTAAAAAAATCCATAATCTTAAATTTAATTGTAAGAACTGATTTAAACTTTCGGTCGTGGTAAAGATTGTATGATTAGGTTAAAAGAAGACAAAAAAAAGACAAAGAGGACTACTTTTGTGTTATGTGGGAAATATTAACAAAAATAGCCTTTCCTCCTTGCCAAAGTGTGAAAATAAGTAATTCCTGCAAAATAAATGTCTATTATTATTTTGCAGGAATTACTTAAAATTAGGTAAAAATCGGCAAATAATCCTAAAAAAACAAAATCTATCCGCTTCTATTCTGCTTCTATTTTGCAAAATAATTTGAAGACCAAATTAAACTGTAATTCCCAACACCGTGATATCGTCCCGTTGTTCTTGGTCTTGTTGATGACGTTGCAGACGCTCTTGTAGGATTTCCTTTTGGGCAGAAAGCGGCAGATGTCCGATTTTAGAAATGAGTTTCTGAAACCTGACTTTGCCAAATTTTTCACGAGCCACATTATGTTGGTCGATATAACCATCGGTCATCAAATACAATATGGTATTTTTTGAAAGTATAAGTTCTTGATTATCAAAGGTTTTGTGTTCGTATTGTTTGCCACCAATGGCTTTCCGAGACCCTCTGATTTCGTATAATTTATTATCCATAAAATAATACAAGGAATTTTTTGCGCCACAAAAAACAAGATTTACATTCTGATTATCAAATGGTTGTGTGGCACAAAGGACAATATCCATGCCGTCCATATTATCGGTTTCGGCTTGTTTGAGGGCTTTTTGAATGTCTTTATTCAATTCGTGCAAAATTTGTGCGGGACTCAAGATTTGTTTTTCGGCAATAATTTCGTTCAATAAAGCACTGCCAATCATGGACATAAATGCGCCGGGTACGCCATGTCCCGTGCAATCAGCAACGACCGTAAACGTCCAGCTTTGTTCTTTTCCGACCCAATAAAAATCACCTGCTACGATGTCTTTGGGCTGATAAATCAGAAAATGTTGGCGATGATATTTCTGTAAAGTTGCCGCCGAAGGCAAGACCGCATCCTGAATTGTTTGGGCATAACGGATGCTATCGGTGGTTTTTTTGTGCTGGCGTTCGAGGGCTTTACTTGCCTGATTGAGAGCCTGTTGTTGCGCTTCGAGTTTTTGATTCCGTTCCAAAACTTCGGCTTGTTTGTCCTGGAGTTGGGCGGTGCGCTCATCGACTAATTGTTTGAGAATATGCTGGCGTTCTTCAAATTGCCATGTGCGATACCGATTGAATCCGATAAACAAAATCACAATCAATAAAATCAAAGCAATTCGGGCAGGAATCGTATTCCACCAAGGCGGTAAAATAATGATTTCCAAGGTTTTACCTTTTTCGTTCCAAATCCCGTGATTATTTGAAGCCATGACACGAAAACGGTATTTTCCGGCATCCAAATTGGTATAGGTCGCACTTTGCCGAGAGCCATCGCGCCATTCGTCATCAAAGCCTTCGAGTTTGTATTTGTAGCGATTTCTTTCGGGATGCGTAAAACTCAATGCCACAAAATCAATCGTAAAGACCGATTGTTTGTGGTTCAGCGTAATTTTTTGGGTTTCGGTAATACTTTTAGAAAGTGGCGAAGCCGTGCTTCTGGGCGTAACCGATTTGTTAAATAACTGAAAATCAGTAAAAAATATCGGCGGTATCGTCAGGTTTAGTGTAATGTCGCTGGGCGTAAGTTGGGTAATTCCGCTGGAACTCCCGAAGAGCAAATCTCCGTTCCGAAGTTTGCAATAACTTCCTATCGAAAATTCGCCTTCTTGCGATACGTCATTCATTGAAAAACTCATAAATGATTGATTATCAGTATCAAACCGATTCAATCCTTGCTTGGTCGAAAGCCACAAAAACCCACTTTCGTCCTCCAAAATACCGACCACTTCGGGATGAATCAACCCATCCTTGACCCCATAACTCGTGAAGGTTTCGTCCTCCAGATGAAATTGTGCCAGCCCGCCCGAAGTGCCAATCCAAATGCGTTTTTTACTATCCTCAAAAACACAAAAAGGATAATCGCCCGATAACGATTTGCGGTCTTTTTCGTGCGAAGTATAAATCTGAAATAGTTCCGCATCCAAATTATAACGTACCAATCCGTTCCAGCCCGAAAAATAAATATTGGCGTGCGAATCTTCATAAATATTAAAAAAACCATTCATCGTGATTTTATCATTACGAGGGATAATTTGGCGGATAATTTTGCCGGTTTCTCGGTCAAATAAGGCGATGCCTTTTTCGTTCATTACCACCCAAAAATTGCCACGACTATCCTCAAAAACGCGCCAGATATTATTGCTGGGCAGGGAAAAAGGTTCGTTAGAATCGTGCTGAAATCGCTCAAAAGTTTGGGTTTTGGGGTCAAATTTGTTCAAGCCACCGCCCCATGTCCCGACCCAATAGATGCCTGCTTTATCTTTATAAATGGACAATACCGCATCCGCCCCAATCGACTTGGGGTTCGCCGAATCGTGCCGATAATGTGTGGTAATTTTGGTTGCCGAGTCATACACATTTAAGCCACCGCCATCAATCCCAAACCACATTTTGCCGGTTTCTTCATAAATACTCATTACGCCATTTTGACTTAGGATTTCCGTGCCTCCTCGATTGTGCGAAATCAAATGAAAGCTATTTTGGCGCGCATTATACATATTTGCGCCACCTTTTGCCGTGCCAATCCAGACATTGCCCGCACGGTCTTCGTATAGGCGAAGCAAATGATTATCCGAAATACTCTTGGAATTTTTGATGTCATGCTCGATGCGTTTGACAAAATTTCGGGACAGCGCATCATAAATAAAAATGCCTTGTGTGGTGGCAAGCCAAATTTGATTTTTGACCTGCAAAATATCCCAAACGACATCAAAAGCCACCGTTTTTTTGTCATCCGAATATTGATACGTTACAAATTCTTTGGTCTCAGGCACAAATTCGCACATTCCGCCCCCTTCCGTCCCGACCCGAATCGTGCCATCTTTGGATTGATAAATCCGAGTGATACGATTATGGCTCAAGGTATTGGGGCTGGTCGAATTTTTGAAGCGATGTTTGACGTGTTGTTTTTTGTTCAGTACCCAAATGCCTTCCTGAATTGTCCCTATCCAAATGTCCTGATTGCGTGCCACCAAAACCGCCGTTACGTAATCGTCAATGACTTTTTTTTCGACTTTCTTGGTCATGGGATTAAACAAAAATAGCCCATTCGCACAGCCCAGCCAAAGTCGTCCGTTTGGGGCATACTGAATGTCATGGATGTGTCCTAATTTGGAAGAGGTTTTGATGTAATGAAATTCATCATTATTCTTATCGTAATAATGCAATCCTTGCATCGTCCCGACCCAAAGCACCTGATTTTTATCCTCCAGAAGCGATAAAATATATGCCGAATGAAGCCCCGCCTTGTGCTGATTGCTTCGATAAGTGCGGACAGAACGCCCGTCATACCGATTGAGTCCGTTGAGCGTCCCAAACCACATAAAACCCTGATGGTCTTGCATCACCGAATAAATCGAAAGCTGTGAAAGTCCATCTTTGATGCCCAAACGACTAAACTGTTCGGGCGATTGACCCACCAAAAAATGTGCGTGAGATAGCATAAAAAGGAAGCCAAACCACACAAAATAAATGGGCATTTGGTACGAATTGGGGCGTTTCATTCTCTACGAGATTTGGTATTTTTTTTAAATCAGAAAACAAATATCAATCCACATTCAAATTTTTAACATTTGAGGCTAAAACCCACCTAATAATTCCAAATTATACAAAAACAAACGATTGATGAGCAAGTTTTTATGTGATGTTAAGCCTCAATATGATTCAAAAAATTTGCTAAAATTTGACTTCCTGCCTCGCTACTCTTTTCGGGGTGAAACTGCACGGCATAAAAATTACGGCGGTGCAATGACGCACTAAAAGACTGAATATGAGTCGATTCGGCAATCGTAAACGGACTAAGTTCGGCATAAAAACTATGCACAAAATAGACATAAATCGGCGCATCCAATCCCGCAAACAAGGGCGATTTGAGTTGTTGCAAAGCGTTCCAGCCCATTTGTGGGACTTTCAAATTTTGGGCGTGGGCTTCAGGGGTGGTAGGGTCAAATTTTTTGACCGCCACATCAAAGATATTCAGGCAATTGGTATTGCCCTCTGCCGAATGTCGGCACATCAACTGCAAGCCCAGACAAATCCCCAGAAAAGGCTGGGTTAAAGTTGGAATTAATCGGTCTAAACCTCTGGTTTTCAGATAGTTCATGGCAGTACTGGCTTCACCTACGCCCGGAAAAATTACACGGTCAGCCGATTGAATTTCTGCTGGCTCATCAGACAAAATCGGAGTAATCCCCAAACGTTCTAAGGCATAGGTTACCGAACGAATATTGCCCGCATTGTATTTAATAATGACAGTTTTCATGCGTTTTGAGTAATGGTTCAAATTTAATTTTGTCTGTGGTTTTTTGTATCTTCGTGGTGAGCAAATTAATGAAAAAAAATATGTTAGGCAATTTAGATAACGAAGTCATTTTCAAAAAAGCCTTCACAAATATAACTGTAT
>CAZNYR010000120.1:4745-10512 GCA_964577275.1 uncultured Cytophagales bacterium
TTGTTTTAACCAAAGAAAGAAAAGCAGGTAAAGAAGAAAAAGCAGTTGAAATTGCAAAAAAACTTATGAAACGTAATTTGACGAATGAAGATATTGCAGGGGATACCGGCTTAACCCTTGAACAAATCGAGCAGTTGCGTAACGAAAAAAACTAAAAATGATATGCTTGGCAATTTAGATAACGAAGTCATTTTCAAAAAAGCCTTCACAAATATAACTGTATTTAAGGCTTTTGTGCGTGATATTTTAGGTATTGAGGTGGAAGTGGATAAAATCGAAACCGAAAAACGGTTTGAGCCTAAAATTGGTTATGTCGATTTTGAATTAGATATTTTTGCCGAAACTGTTGATAAACGAATTTGTATAGAAATTCAGCGTATTGAATACGACCATCATTTTGACAGATTTTTGCATTATTTTTTGATGTTGATTGCGGAACAACAAAAAAATAGCAAGGAATATGACATTGATAGAACGGTTTATGTGATAGTGGTTTTGACTGCACCTTACAAAATCAGCGAAAAAAATGGCAAGGCTATTCTTGATGAAGTTTTGTTACTGAACCTAAACCCACAAACTTTGCAGGGACAAATTAGAGAATTATATGGACATCAATTTGTTTGCCTAAATCCAAATCATCCAAATAAGGAAACACCACAACAGATACGAGATTGGTTAGATTTGATTTATCAATCGATTCATAGTCCAGAAAGACCCGTTTTGAATATGGAAAACGAAGGCATCAAAAAGGCGATGGAATTGATAAGTTTTGACAATTTAACCCCCGAAGAACGAACACAAGCCAAAAATAAAGAAGCTGCGAAAATTGTTTTAACCAAAGAAAGAAAAGCAGGTAAAGAAGAAAAAGCAGTTGAAATTGCTAAGAGTTTGTTGCAAACACCTTTATCAAATGAAGACATTGCTAAACACACAGGCTTAACCCTTGAACAAATCGAGCAGTTGCGTAACGAAAAAAACTAAAAATGTGGCGTGGCGTTTGTCAAATCTTATAAGGTTTTTAAAACCTTATAAGATTTGATTGCTGAATTTGCGCTTCATTTTAAAGTAAATAACGCTATTTTTGGGTGATAAAATCAGTGGAAAATCGCCATTTCTGAAACGTGGCAAATGACGGGCAAACAGTTGTTTTTTTGAAAAAAATAAAAAAAAATGCCCAAAGATTAAAATAAGTCCCATAAATTTTTTAATATTCGGAAGTTTTGATACCAAAACAAAGCTATTGACCGAATGACGATATATCCTATTTATTCATTAAAGATGAATAAATAAGACCCAACTCATCTGGGAAATATGGCACTGAAAACGATTTAATCCAGAATACACGAACCTAAACAAGATATGCAGACGAATATTGATTTTTATGCCGTAGCCGATTACGCTCAAAAATTTAGTGAAAAACTTTGTGATGCTTTTTTTGCCAAGCACGACTACATGACTGGCGATGATATTTTGGGCATTTGCAAAAATGAACAAGTAGGATTTTTTGCGCTCGGCACAATATTCCTAAAATGGCAAGACGAATCGGACGAAATGCGGAGTCCGTATTTCGATTATCAGGCACAAGCCGTACAGGATGCCCTGCAAAAAATCGCCAATATTCTTTCTCGAAATATCAAATTGAACAAAGAATCGGCAATGGAAATCTTTGAGGATGCTGTCGAAGATACGCTGCTGGCAACGATTTCGCCCTTTGATTTTATGCGTAAAAATTTTAATCCGTATCCCCTGATTATTATTGACCGACAAATCGAAGCCTACCTAAAATATGTGCGGGTACATAAACCTTTGTACGATGAAATTTTTGAATTTATTGACAAGAAAGAACCCGATAATGATATTGAACCCCGACAAATGCGTTTGGCGGTGCAAAAAGTCTTGGACGAAACCAAGTACGATTATCAAAAAGACATGAAAAATCTTTTGGCTTCTTTGGATGATATGTTGCCTTTGGATTTTGAGGCGTTATTTGAGGAAACCGAAGAAACTGGCGCAATTCAGGAGATTGACCCCGAAGAGGCAGAACGTGAACCTGATACCGAGGCGCAGGCTTTTGACATCGAAACGGGCGAAGAAAATCTTGCACCTGCCGCCCAACTCAAATCGGAATCCGCCTCCGAAGTGGATGCGCCGAGCGCAGGCTATCAAATTCCCGAAGATGAACAAAAATCGCTCAAAGACAGCATTCCTTTGCACAAAAAATTTGCGTTTATCAACGAATTATTTGACGGAAATAGCAATGATTTTAACGAAGCCATCTCCCTGATTGATGAATGTTCGGATTATCACAAAGCCATACAGTTGGTCAAAGAAAAATATTTTAGACGTTACAACTGGGATTTGGAAAATAACGAAGTCAAAGATTTTTACGAATTATTGAGCCAACGATTTTAAGCCATGTCGCTCAAAAATGACTATCCAAAAAAAGCCGTGCTGATTTTTCAGAACGGCTTTTTTTGGTGGTTTATTTTGAACAAACAAATAATTTTATACCGTAACTAATTCGGTGGATTGTTCATGTAATTCCCGAACCAAATTCGTAAAATCTTCGGCAAAAGCAACGTATTTTCGGGCAAATTCGGGCGTGGGTTCGTGCTTTCGGATTTGTAACACAAAATCCTCAAACCCATTGGTAAAGTTTGCCAAACCTGTTTCGACAAAATGTGTATCAAAATTTTTCAGTACGGCAGCGTGCGTATTTAATTTGACTTTTGGTCTGCCCAGCAGTATGGCTTTTGCACCCGTAATAAACACATTATAAGCATGATAAATGGCATCGGCATTATTTTCTTGGGTCAGATTTTCTTTTGCCCAGCTTAATTTTTCGTCCACCTCAAACATCAAAGTTTGGAACAAATCAATAATTACGCCCGCACATTCGCCCACCGCCTTGATGATTTCAAATTGCTCTTCTTGTCCCCAATCCACATAATCAGCAAGCGTAATGGTGTCCAAATCTGCTAACGGTTTGAGCAAATTATAAAAATACATTTTGCCTTGTCTGGCATAATAATCGGCGTAATATTCACCTTCGTTTCGGTAAGCATCGTAATCGTTTAATAAAACCCGAAGCACATCCGCCCCTCGTTTGGAGGGCAATTTGATGACTTTTTCAGCAATCGTTCCTGTGCCATCCGTGCCAATCCTTCCGCCCAACAAAACTTGCAAGGCGGGCAATAAATTTTTACCATTTTTAATCGAACTTCCATGAAAACCAATCGTGGCGATGCTGTGCTGTCCGCACGCATTTGGGCAGCCGCTAATTTTGATTTTGATGTCGTTATCTTTCACCAAATCAGGATATTCCGTAGTAATGACATTTTCCAAGACCTTCGCAATTCCCGTACTGCTTGAGATGCCCAAATTACAAGTATCCGTGCCGGGACACGCCGTAATGTCGGCGGTCGAATCGAAGCCTGCATCCGCCAAACCCAGCGCATCCAATTCGGCATACAAGCCCGCTAAGGCTTCAGGACGCACGAATCGCAAAATATAACCCTGATTAATTGTTACTCGGATGTCATCGGCGGCATATTCATCGACAATATCGGCAAACTTCCGAGCCGTATCTGATGACATATCGCCCAACGTTAGTTTGATGGCAACGGCATAAAAACCAGCTTGTTTTTGTGCTTTTACATTGGTTTGCTTCCAAAGAGCATATTTTTCAGGGCTTATAATCTCATTTTGACGATATTTTTTGCCTTCGGGCTGTATCTTCGGAGCAGGTAAAATATCAGGATTAAAGACATACTTTTTGACTTTCAAAGCCTTTTTCTCGGCTTCTGCCAAGCTCATAAATTCCTCTAAACCAATCTCTTTGAGCAAAAATTTCATGCGGGCTTTTTGTCGTCTGGCACGCTCGCCGTATCGGTCAAACACACGCAAAACACTTTCAATAAACGGAATCACTTTTTCGGTTTCCAGAAATTCGTAAGCTGTTTGCGCCAGCATCGGGTTTGAACCCAACCCACCGCCAATAAGCACCTTAAACCCTCGAATTTCTTGTCCATTTTCGGTTTTGAGCTTTGGAATTAAGCCCACATCGTGCATAAATGTAAATGCCGAATCTTTTTCGCTTGCCGAAAGTGCAATTTTAAACTTTCGTCCCATTTCCTGACATACGGGATTTCGGAGAAAATACTTAAAAATTTCATACGCATACGGCGACACATCGAACGGCTCTTCGGAGTCGATGCCTGCATATTCGGAGGCGGTTACGTTCCGAACCGTATTCCCGCAGGCTTCTCGTAAGGTAATGTCATCTTGTTCCAATTTTGCCCAAAGTTCGGGCGTGCGGTCAAGGCTAACATAATGAATCTGAATATCTTGGCGTGTCGTAGCGTGCAGATTACTGCTGGCAAATTCATCAGACAAATCGGCAATTCGGCGCAGTTGTCGGGTCGTCATTTTGCCAAACGGAATCTTGATACGCACCATTTGTACGCCTTGTTGCCGTTGCCCATAAACGCCCCGCGCAAGTCGGAGGCTACGGAACTTCTCTTCGTCAAGATTGCCCGCCTTGAAAAGTTCAATTTTTCGGGCGAGGTCGATAATATCTTTTTCGACCACAGGATTATTTAAATCTTCGAGTTCAGAACGGAAACTTTGCATTTTATTTTCGATTTTGGACGATTCAAGAACAGAATTTTAGGCACTAAAAAAAGCCTTTCTCGATGTTGATGAGAAAGGCTTTTTTAGTTTAGTAATTGATTATCAAGTATTTATCAAATCAAATTAGACATACCACACCTTTCCCATTTTTGGGGCATACAACACCAAAACCAGCACTCGCATCGGCGAGAGGCGAAAGTTTTGAAATCCAGCGATTTGGTATAGATATATTGCATTGATTTTTGAATTGGACACAAAATTAGACTTCGATTTTTTGAAATCCAAATTTTTTTATGAAAAACACATTTTTAATGCAAATTTGTTGTCATTTTCATAAAAAACACCTTTTTTTTTAAAATTATATTAATTATTGAGCTACACTTGTTTTCAAAAAAAAATGCAGAAAAAAGTACCAAAATCGCTACAAAAAAATAAAGGATGGTCATTGACCACCCTTTATTTCATTACATTCATTCATTAAACCTAAACTCACTGTGAACAATATTACACAGACATTAACCAATTTTTTTCATTTCTATATCACTTTCAAATACAATACGGTATCTTTTTTAATGTATCTCTTTGATAATCAAGTGAGTTTTTATGAAATATTATCACGATATATTTTTAACTGATTTTCCTAAACTTTCGATACAAAGGTAAGTCAAGAATTTGAATTTTCTATAATTTTATTGGATTATTTTTGTATTATGTAAGATAAAATGAAAATTTATGGTATTTTTCATAGTAAATTCAGCATTATAAAAGGTTATCGTAGATGAATTTCGACTGATATTCTGATTTGTTATTGTAACATTTGGTGATTCTTCAATATTTTTTTGCATTTTTTATGAGTTTGTTCGACATTTCGCATTCCAAAAATAGATGATGCGCCCTTAAATCACTCTTTTTCAGATAAATAAGAAATGGTAGAGCTTGCAAAAATCAATTTTTTTTTGATGCGAAAATTTCCAATGGGGGAGATGGGCATAAAAAAACCAAAGATATAATAAAATGTATCTTTGGTTTTTTTTGTAGAATTTTTAGAGTCAGTCAAAAGAATACGAAATGTTGGTTCGTTTTTCTTTCCGACTCTTTGTAATCTAATACTTAACATAGGCGATACAATAGCAAA
>CAZNYR010000121.1:0-3254 GCA_964577275.1 uncultured Cytophagales bacterium
ATTCTATTAATTTGAACTTTTCGGATGCCCCCAAAACGGCATCAACCCCCTGAATTTCAGCGATTTCCTGTGGTTTCAGTTGGGCATAACATCCAATAATTACTACAAAGGCGTGCGGCGAAATCTGGCGGGCTTCACGTACCACTTTTCGGCATTTTTTATCCGCATTATCCGTAACCGAACACGTATTGATGACAAATACATCAGGCGTATCGGCAAATTTGACTTTTTGGTAGCCCTTCTCCTCAAACTGACGGGCAATCGTGGAGGTTTCCGAAAAATTAAGTTTACAACCTAATGTATAAAAAGCAACTTTGCGACTCATTATAAAATGCTAAAAGTTTGATACCGAAATCTTTACCGTTTTAAAATAAGGCGCAAAATTAGGTAAAAATCTTGATTTTTCTTACAAAATAGTGGTCCATTCTTCATTGAAAAACGTCATCGTGTGATACGCCGTCAAATCGAACAAACACGGCACCACCGACACATAATTATGCCCAATCGCCCATTCGTCCGTGTCCTCGCCTTGGTCTAAATTTACGAATTTGCCCGTAAGCCACAGATAATCACGTCCGTAGGGGTCGGTGCGTTCATCGAAAACTTCCTGCCAAGTGGCGCGCGCCTGCCGACAAATTCGGATGCCTTGCAGGGGTTCTGCTTGTTTGGGTGGGAAATTGACATTTAACGCTGTATCTTTCGGTAATCCAGATGCAAGTACCTGATAAGCAATCTTTTGTATTATATCTTTGGTGTGCGAAAAGTCCGCATCTTGATGATAATCGCATAACGAAAACCCAATCGAGGGAAAGCCCTCAATGGCTGCTTCCATCGCCGCCGACATCGTCCCCGAATACAAAATGCTGATGGCTGTATTGCTGCCGTGATTTACGCCACTGACCACCAAATCAGGCACTTGTCCTTTTTTTTGGAGATGAAATTTTGCTAATTTGACACAATCCGCAGGCGTTCCCGAACATTCGTAGGCTTCGACTTCTGTACCAAAAATATCCGAAGAACGCATCTTGAGTGGCGAATGAATCGTGATGGCGTGTCCCATGCCCGATTGTGGACTATCAGGCGCAAAAACGACCACTTTGCCAATTTCGCACATCGTTTCGACCAAAAAGCGAATGCCTTTTGCCGTGATGCCATCATCATTAGAAATCAAAATCAGAGGTTTTGTAGGCATAATTTTTTCGTTTTCAAAAGTTTGAAGTATAACAAAGGTGGTGCGTTTTTGGCTTTTATCCAAACTTGATTTTGCCTCAAAAAAATCAATCCAAAATGTCCATCCGAAGGCGGTAAAAATGATGCGGAACGGCTCTTGCGCCAAATCCTTCTTTCCAATGATGCAAGCCCAAATTTAGATTTTGACCTTGATTTTCGGTAGAAATTCCAAAGCTAAAAAAATACGTTTGAAGCCTTGTATTTTCCAGTATTTCGGTAAAAAGCAAACTTAATGCCCCTGTTTTTTTTCCGACATCATTTGATGCAATGTATTGAGCATGAACCACTTGCGGATTCAAAAACAATACGCTCCCCGCTACCATTTGTTCCTGATGCAAGGCAATAAAAAGTTGAATATTGTTGGGAAATAATCGCTTTAATTCCAAGATTTCAGCCACAGAATGCGTGGGCGATGTGTGGTATCGATTTTGCAAATTTGGAATTAAAATCGTGTGCCAGAAGGTTTCGTAATTTTCGGATAATACAATACGAAGTTGGGATTTTTGTGCTTTCCTAAGATTGCGTTTGTGTTGGCTCGAAAGCAAGGTTTTTGACCAATTTTGCCAGTCCACCACCGCCCCAATTTCCTGCCGAAATAATACCGCTTTTAATCGAAATAGAATCATATCTTCCTCAAAATGAATCATTTGACGATAAAAATACGGCATTTGTTTATAGGTCATTTCAGTAAAATGTTGGCTTCGATAATAAGTCAGAATTGCCTCAAAAATGAGCGAAATCTGCTCGAACCGAAGTCCTTTCTTCAGAATTATTCCGCCATAACTCAAGCCCTGATGCGAGTAAATTTGCCCCCCAATTTGATGGGCAGGAAACAAAGCGCAAAGTTGATTTTTGGCATCAAAAACAAGCAACGAATGGTCAATAAATTGTTGTTCGTGGTGATAGGTCATGAAGGCACGCCGAAACAAAAAAGAAGGGCATTCTGCTTCGCACAAAAAGCTATCCCAAAGCAACGTATCTTCGGATTCGTATTTTCTGATTATCAAGGAGTTAGATAAATTTTATTTGCTGAACACCAAGACAAGAACCTACAAAATTCGGACGAATCAAGTAGGTTTATTATTCAATAGATTTAATGACAAATTTTATTTCAAATTCGTCAATAATTCGCGCACATTCGCAAGCGCATCCGCCGTAAGTGGTTTGGTCAAAAACGTAATCACGTAATCATTATTCACAATGCGGTCAATATCCCGTTTGTTATCCGAACTGGATAAAATAATGACTTTACTTTTTTTCTTAATATGTTCGGGAAATTTCCCAAACTCATACAAAAATACAAAGCCATCGACAATGGGCATATTAATATCCAAAAAAATAAGATTCGGCAGATTGGCATCATGATCTTTTTCCTCGTCCAGATATTCCAATGCACTTTTTCCTGAATTTCGGATAACGATATTTTCCGCAAATTTGGTCAGCTCAATGATTCGTTTGCTGATAAAGTTATCTGTATCATTATCATCAACCAACATAACCAATTCTATTGCTGGGGTATTCATATTTTTTTCTTTTAACTAATATTTTGAAGCTCAATAGATACCGTAAAATTATCTATTTTTTCGTAACGAAAATAATGCCGTAAGCCATTTCTTGCAACAAGATAAGAATAAATCCAAAAACATCACGGCAAAACGCAATTTTTTTGCGTGTGGCGTACATAGATTTTACCAAAAGTAATCTATTTTTTGTTAAAACAAAATGACTTTCGTCAAATTTACGTTCATTCATTACAAGGGCTGTTCCCGATAAAAATCTTGTATCAAAATCAGAATTCAGAACCATGAAATTTTTTCAAATGGCTTGTTTTTTTTGTCTGCTTACTTTCGATATTCGGGCGCAGGACACGCTCGAAATTGCCACACAACACCCTGATAATCATGATTTAGCGATTAAAATTATTGCCGTGAACCAACGTTATGGCATCGCCAACGATACAGGCAAAATCTTGATGTCGCCACAATTCGAGGAACTTTCGTTTTTTGTCCCAGATACGACCTGTT
>CAZNYR010000121.1:3264-10278 GCA_964577275.1 uncultured Cytophagales bacterium
TGTTCGGCGTGGAAAGGCATCATCAAAACACAGCACGGCAATGTCTATGCCCTCGTAGGTAAGGATGGAAAACCGCTTACGCCTTTGGATTTTGATGAAATTACTTTTTTTCCGCAAACCTGCCACGCCACGCATTTGGCGGGATTGGTTGCTTGTATCAAAAAATTTGGGCGTTACGGATTGGTCAATACAAAGGGCGATATTTTGATTCGTCCGAGTTATGATAAAATTGAGTTACTCACGGATAATCAAGGAGATATGACTGTTCCCGAAGTGGCGCGCGTGCAACGTCAGGGTTTGTTTGGCATCATGGATTTACGCTCTCGTAAAATTATGAAAACTGAATATGAAAAAATTGAATTTTTCCAAACTTTTTTTAGACTGGAACGAAAAAAAATGCAACAAATTACCATTTTATTACTCCGACAAAAAGGTAAATTTGGCATCAAAAATCTCAAAAATCACGCCGAAAGTCCAATCCTTTATGATGAAATTAATTTGTTTGATTCGGTGGCTTATATGGCACGAGTACGAAAAGAACGGAAATTTGGTTTTTTGAATCTTGATGCCGAACTCGAAATTCCTATTATTTATGATTATGCAGAGAATTTTCGCGCAGGAGTTGCGATTGTAGGGCGAAAAAACAAATTCGGTCTCATCAAAAATACAGGCAAAGAAGTAATCCCAATAAACTATACGACACTCCAATTTGTGCATTCTGAGCCACAAAAAAACACATGGCATGAAGTAATTCTGACACAGAAAAATCATTTATTCGGCGTGATTGATGTGAACGGCAAAACTTTAATTCCTATGGAATACGAAAAACTGGAGTTTTCGCCCGAACGAGGCAATTTTGAAGGTATCAAAAACGGCAAATCCGAATTTATCAAAATATAACAAAAACGAAAAATCTTCGTGGATTGTAAAGACCCACGAAGATTTATGCCTGATAATCAATAGGATGAACTTATATTTTCGTTCTTAGGCATTGAATGAAAAGAATCAATTTTTTGGTCTTTTCAACCAATTTTCCGAACCCTAAACTAATGGGACTCGTATCTAAACTTCGTAAAATGTCTATCTTTTTCATAGTTTTTATACTTTTTTGGTAACTCATTTTGTTTATAACACACAATGTTTGGAAATCGTTGCATCAAAACCAAATCTGAATAAACCAACAGGTGTAAGGTTTAGAGTAATATGAGGGTTTCAATTTTTTTTTGATATACTTTTGTTTAATATCAAACAAATAATTTTAAACAAAGTTTAACAAAAAATATGTCCAAACTTTAATCCAAAACCACCGATGTTTGAATTATTTAACGTTACTTCGTTCAAATGCAGTAAATTGGTTACCAACCATTATAGCACGTCTTTTTCTTTGGGAATCAAAACCTTACATGAAAAACTGCATGACCCCATTTATGCCATTTATGGATTCGTGCGCTATACCGATGAAATCGTGGATACCTTTTATGATTATGACCAATCAACTCTTTTTCAGCGGTTTAAAGACGAAACATGGCGTGCCATCCAAGAGAAAATCAGCATGAATCCGATTTTGCAAGCCTTTCAGCTTACCGTCCATCAATATCATATCGAAGATGAATTGATTGCCGCTTTTTTGCGAAGCATGGAATCTGATTTGGAATTAGAAACCTGTAATCCTGTTGATTATCAGGAATATATCTATGGTTCGGCGGAAGTCGTGGGATTGATGTGTTTGCGCGTTTTTTGTCAAGGCGATGACGAAAAATACCATCAACTCAAAGCACCTGCTCGCCGACTGGGTGCTGCCTTTCAGAAGGTTAATTTTTTGCGGGACATGAAAAGTGATTACTACGATAGAGGGCGTGTTTATTTTCCAAATGTCGAATTTACTGCCTTTGACCAAAATACGAAGGCTAAAATTGAAGCAGATATTCAAGAAGACTTCGATTTTGCGTATCGAGAGGGTATTTTGGAATTGCCTCGTTCGGCTCGATTAGGCGTATATTTGGCGTATGTTTATTATGTTAAATTATTCAATAAAATCAAAAAAAGCACACCAGAAAAAATTTTAGAAGCCAGAATCCGAGTACCAAATGCCCGAAAACTTACACTTTTGGTCGGCACGTATGTCAAACATCAATTCAACTATATTTAAGATACGGACTCAAAAAAAAATTCTTCGTGCAGTTTTTTTTGTTTTTTTGCAGAAAAACAGCCTCAAAAATCAGGCTAAAAATACATACCGAATGTTTGATGTCATAATTGTTGGTGGCGGTTTGGCGGGTTTGGTAAATGCTATCCGACTGGGTCGCAGGGGGTTTCGAGTGGCAGTTTTTGAGAAAAATACGTATCCTTTTCACAAAGTTTGTGGCGAATATATCTCGAATGAAACCTTAGATTTTTTTCATAATGACCTGAAAATCAATCCATTTGACTATGGAGCTGTTGCCCTCAATGAATTTCGATTGACCTCACCTCAGGGTAATGCTTTCACCGTTGGGCTGGAACTAGGCGGTTTCGGAATTAGTCGTTATACATTAGACCATGTATTGTTTGAACACGCCCAAAAATTGGGCGTTCGTTTTTTTCTTTCGACCAAAATTACGGAGATTGGACAAGAAAATACAGGATATTTTGTACGGACATCAAAATTAGAAAAGTACAATTCTCGGATTTTGATTGGCGCTTACGGCAAGCGTTCGCATTTGGATAAAAAATTGCGCCGAAAATTTTTCCAAAAGCGTTCGCCTTATGTGGGTGTAAAGTATCATATTCGTACTGATTTGCATTCGGATACTCAAATTGCCTTGCATAATTTTGTGGATGGATATTGCGGAATTTCTCGTATTGAGGCGGGAAAATATTGCCTTTGTTATTTGACCACACGCCAAAATTTGAGAAAAACAGGCACGATACAAAATCTTGAAAATCAGGTTCTTAAAAGGAATCCTTTTCTAAAAGAATTGTTTGAACGCTCCGAATTTTTATATGAAAAACCAGCGGTAATTAACGAAATTTCGTTTGCGGCTAAAACTCAAACCGAAAACGGAATATTGATGTGTGGCGATTCGGCGGGTATGATTACGCCACTTTGTGGAAATGGCATGAGCATGGCAATTCATGGTGCAAAAATCATGTCTGATTTCGTGCCACTTTTTTTAGAAAATCAAATTTCAGAACATGAGCTTCATCAAAATTATACAAAAATGTGGCATCATTTTTTTGCTTCCCGTTTGCGGTTTGGACGGATAATTCAACAGTATTTTGGCGACCCCTTTTTGAGTGAAGTTCTGGTCAAAACAGCCCAAAAAATTCCGTCTTTTGCGCGTCTTCTGGTGCGCCTATCGCACGGCAAATCATTCTAAGCGTTCAATTCTTGAAAATATGCTCATGAATTACATATTGGTTTTGTGGCAAAAATCCTAACATATTCTTCATTTTTGCAGTTAGTTTCATACATTTGGGAATGGCTCTATCTTTCCGAAAGAAAGAGTACGAGTTTTCATTTTTCTAAACTTAAACAAAATTTTAACCGAAAAATTCATGGCTTACAAATTTGAAACCTTGCAATTACACGCTGGTTATGAGGAAGTTGAGGCATCTACGATGTCGCGCGCTGTACCGATTTATCAGACCACCTCGTACAATTTTAAGAATGCCGAACACGGAGCAAATCTATTTGCGCTCAAAGAATTTGGAAATATTTATACCCGAATTATGAATCCGACCACGGATGTATTTGAAAAACGCCTTGCAGCCTTAGAAGGAGGCGTGATGGCATTGGGGGTTGCTTCGGGGCAGGCGGCACAATTTTTAGCATTGAATAATGTGTTGCAAGCGGGTGATAATTTTGTGAGTAGCCCGTATTTGTATGGTGGCACTTACAATCAGTTTAAGGTGGCTTTCAAGCGGTTAGGCATCGAAGTTCGGTTTGCGGATAGCGATAAGGCGGAGGATTTGGCGCAACATATTGACCAAAATACCAAAGCAATTTATGTAGAAACCATCGGCAATGGCGAATTTAGTGTGGCGGATTTTGAGTATATTGTTCAACTATCTCAAAATCAGGATATTCCGCTTTTTGTGGATAATACGTTTGGAGCGGGAGGTTTTTTGGCGCAACCTATCAAACATGGTGCCAATGTCGTAACGGCATCGGCGACTAAATGGATTGGCGGACATGGCACGAGCATCGGGGGCGTGATTGTGGATGGCGGCAATTATAATTGGGGCAACGGCAAATATCCACAGTTTTCCGAGCCTTCGGAAGGGTATCACGGACTGAATTTCTGGGAAGTTTTTGGGGCGGATAGTCCGTTCGGAAATATTGCCTTTGCGATTCGGGCGAGAGTCGAGGGTTTGCGTGATTTTGGCTCAGCTTTGAGTCCGTTTAATTCGTTTTTATTGCTTCAGGGACTGGAAACGCTCTCATTACGAGTAGAACGAACCGTACAAAATGCCTTAGAATTAGCCGCTTGGCTCGAAAATCATCCGCAAGTCGAAAAGGTAAATTATCCGGGTCTGGAAAGTAGTCCATATCACGAATTGGCGAAAAAATACCTTACTAATGGCTTCGGTGGCGTGATGACTTTTACGCTCAAAGGCGGACAAGCACACGCCGAAAAATTTGTGAATAGCCTCAAATTAATTAGTCATCTGGCAAATGTAGGCGATGCCAAAACCTTGATTATTCATCCTGCCTCCACAACGCACCAACAACTAAGCGCAGAAGAACAACTCTCGGCAGGAATTGAGCCATCAAAATTGCGCTTATCCGTTGGTATTGAGCATATTGACGACCTCAAAGCAGACTTAACACAGGCTTTTGAGCAGATTTAAAAAAATGTTATTTCGACCTTCATCGCATTTTTGAAATGCTGTGAAGGTTGATTCCAAAAAAATCCCGATAAGTCAATTTTGCAGATTTAACTCAAAAAACACAATGGATTTTTTACCGATTCTGGCATTTCCAGTATGCCTTATACTTTTGATACTTTATCTGAAAGCACGCTACACCTGGCGAAAAAGTCAGAAAATTTTGCCTCAATACAGCAATGCTACCGTATTTTTGGCGAAAGTAGGCACGACCAAAACCTATTTTGAGGTCAAACAACTCGTTGGGTTTCGGACAAAATGCCGCTTATTGATGGACAACGAAACGCTGGTCATTGTGCCAGATAAAATGAAATGGCGATTGGGACATACCGAACTGCCGTTGGTCATTCGTAAGACCGAAAATGTAACAAAACTCAACATGAGCAGTTGGAACATGATAACGCTCAAAATAAAAGGACAAGACTGGAGTCGTTATACGCTCGAAATTTTTATTGAGCCACTGGATAAATCCGAAAAAAAAATGATTTATGAGCATCTGAAATCATTTCAAAATCCTGAAAATCAATAACTTAAAAATTATTTAGGTTTTAAGATTAATTATTTTTTGTTGAATTTCTACTATTTTTCTGGCTCTTTCAAAACTATATATTTGCGGATTTGCCTGATTCAAATACTCCAAAATCAAGAAGGCTTTTTTGAAACGGTCGTGGGCTTTTTCGGTATCACGAATGAGCTGAAAAATCTCGCCTTCCTCAACCAACAAATCGGCTAATACCTTGAGTTGTGGCTCTTGCAAATTCCTATTTTCCAGAAGCCAGTTTAGCAATTCTTGCCCATTTTTTTGATTCAGAGAAGCGGTTTCCAACTGAAAAAACCCAGAATAGCAACGCTCAATCAGTTCTTGGGCTTGGTCAAATTTTTTGGCTTTTCGCAAGTTCAATAGTTTCGCAATGACGGCACCCGCCTCCTCAATTAATCGTAAAATGTAATCTTGTCGAATCATGGTAATTTGTGTATCTATTTTTCATGACGCAGTTCCTCAATTTGTTCAATGGTTAAGCCTGTATATTTTGCGATGTCTTCATTTGAAAGCGGACTTTGCAGAAGATTTTTAGCAATTTCAAGTGTATTTTCTCGCTTGGCGTACAATTCGGTCTTTGCCAAAGTCACTTTTGCTGCCTCCTTATTTTTGGCTTTTGTCCGCTCTTCAGGACTTAAATTTTCAAAACTTATCAATTCTATCGCCTTTCTAATGCCTTCATTTTCAGTATTTAATACAGGTCTTTCAGGACTGTGAATCGATTGATAAATCAAATCTAACCAATCTCGTATCGCTTTCGGCGTTTCAGAATTGGGATGATTCGGATTCAAACAAACAAATTGATGCCCGTATAATTCTCGGATTTCGCCCTGCAAGGTTTGTGGATTTAAATCAAGCAATAAAACTTCATCAAGAATTGCCTTGCCATTTTTTTCGAGAATTTTGTACCGAGCAGTCAATAACACTATCACATAAACCGTCCGTTCGATGTCATATTCCTTGCTGTTTTTTTGTTGTTCCGCAATCAACATCAAAAAATAATGCAAAAATCTATCAAAATGATGGTCATACTCCAAACGTTGAATTTCTATGCAAACACGTTTATCCACACTTTCCGCAAAAATATCCAACTCAAAATCAACATAACCAATTCTTGGCGTAAACTTCTTTTCCGTTTCTATTTTATCAATCTCGACCTCAATACCCAAAATATCACGCACAAAAAACTTAAAAACCGTTTTATCCGTAAACGCTTTCTTGAAAATTACTTCATTATCTAAATTGCCCAGCATAGTTTTGTTTGATTAATCAGTGTTCGTCTTTTTCATGACGCAGTTCCTCAATTTGTTCAATGGTTAAGCCTGTCAAATCAGCAATCGTTTCATTATCAAATCCTTTTATGATTGCTTTTTTAGCAATTTCAAGTGTATTTTCTCGCTTGGCGTACAATTCGGTCTTTGCCAAAGTCACTTTTGCTGCCTCCTTATTTTTGGCTTTTGTCCGCTCTTCAGGACTTAAATTTTCAAAACTTATCAATTCTATCGCCTTTCTAATGCCTTCATTTTCAGTATTTAATACAGGTCTTTCAGGACTGTGAATCGATTGATAAATCAAATCTAACCAATCTCGTATCGCTTTCGGCG
>CAZNYR010000122.1:0-4882 GCA_964577275.1 uncultured Cytophagales bacterium
CATCAAACCCACTTGCGAAGGAATGGACACAAATTCACGCACCAACGTTTTTTCCGTCTGGTTTTTCATATCAATTAGGCGCAAGGTAATGGTCATGGTTTCCGAAAAATTCTCGACACTGCCCGTCAGCATTTTATCCGCTTTGAGGATTTTGGCGACTTCCGTCAAGCACAATTTGCCGTAACAATTCGTGATGTCAAACGAATCTTTTTGTATCAAATACATCACATCGTATCTATCCATGACCTCAAAAGTATCAATTTTTTCGAGTTCACGGCGCACCACATTGCCCGCCTGCGAATTACTGCCATAAACCCCCTGCATATCAATATGTAACACCGCCACAACGGGACGTTTTTGAGCATAAATTTCTGCTAAAAATCCAAAAAATAATACGCAAAATGCAATAAAATACGTTTTCATCATCACTTTATAATTTAATTTGTAAAATAATTTTTTGACTTGACTTTTAATCAACGAATCTGCCCTTATATCCGAAAAATAATAGGCAAACGTTTTGCCATCTTTCATACGATGCGTAGTTTTCATAACATAAAAATTAATATTAGTTTCTTGATTATCAATAATTTAACTGTAATAATTCGGACTTTATATTTACTCCTAAAAAGTAGCATTTACAAAAATCGGGTGAGATGTGGCTCAAAATCTTAGCTGAGTGAATCGGTATCATCTGAAAATTTTGTTATACTTGTAAGTGCTTTAATTGGCTGAAAATTAGTGATTGATTCTAACGATTTATCTCAAAAAATGCAAACAAAACCTACTTTTGATGCCGTCAAGTTTTCAAAATTTGATGTTGCAATTCTAAGAATAATACTATTTTTAATTTTTTGTCCTTTGACGCTGGAAGCGCAAGTTTCTCGTATTCCTGTTGAGACTTGGCGAAGTCATCTGACGTATCACAACGCCAGAAGTGTCGCAGTTTCTGAAACTAAAATTTATACAGCTTCAGAAAATGGACTTTTTTCGTGGGATAAAAACACGCAGAAAATCAGCATTTTAGATAAATCTGATGGTTTGAGTGATGTGGCGTTCGCTCGGTTGGCATATTCCGAAACCTTACAAATGTTGGTCATCGGTTATCAAAATGGTAATATTGATTTGATTAAAAATGATGAACTCATTAATATTCGTACTGTGTTTAATTCTCAATTTCAAGACAAACAAATTTATCAAGTTTATTTAAATAATGATAAAGCCTATTTCTCGACAGGATTTGGCGTTACGGTGTTGGATTTGACGACCTATCAAATCGTGGAAACATACAGTCAATTAGGCAACGAAGGCGCAGAAATTTCGGCGTTTGATTGTGTCATTTTTCAAAATAAAATCTACGTAGCGACAGCAGAAGGCTTAAAATCTGCACGTTTAGATAATGATGTAAATCGGCAAGATTTCCGAAATTGGAACATAATTTTTACGAATTTGGATGGAAACTTACGTACAGTTTCGGCAGATGAACGCCAGATTTATTTTGGCATTAACGGAACGGGTTTGTACGTCTGGAACGGCACAAATGCGATACTTTCGCCCGAAATTCCAGCCGAAGATTTTGTTGATATTTCCCAAAGTCAAGGTAAAATAACTGTCTGTACACTTGATAAATTGTTTATTTTTGAAAATGAAAAAGTACAAATTCAAGAAAATGAAAAAATAAAAAATCCTCGTCAAGCTCTTTTTGATTCGGATGGAAATTTATGGTTAGCCGATTATATCTACGGTTTGCTTCATTTTGACGGAAAAGAATACATAAATTATTATCCTTCAGAGGTTTATAGTTCGGAAGTTTTTGGAATTTATAATTTTGATACTAAAATTTTGGCGGTTTCTGGCGGTTATGACGCACAAATTCAGGCAAAAAATACGGAAAATGGATTTTATGTTTTTGCGGATGGTATCTGGGAAAATTACAATTCAGAGGATAATACTGCTAATACAATTATTCTTCCAAAGTTTAGGGATATTACCGCCTCAACGTATGATGCTGTGCGGGAAATATATTACTTTTCTTCTTTTGGCGATGGGATTTTAATTTGGAATCCTTCGGATAATTCATTTGAAATATTGAATACAGAAAACACGTCTATTTTTCCAAATAATTACATTACAGATATAGTGTTAGATTTTGAAGGAAATTTATGGATAACGTTTTATAATGTGGCTGAGAATCAATTTTCTATCCTTCAACGAAAAACCGATGGGACATGGAACGGACGTTTTGCGCGCACGCCTTCTGACCGGTTTCCGCTGGGTATTTTGGTAGATTTGGCGGGTAATGTTTGGGTGCGCCTAAATCCAAATTTGGGTGGCGGAATTTTAGTTTGGAGTCCTGATAACGGCGAAGAGATTTATTTGTCTTCGGCACAATTAAGCGGTAATTTGCCCAGTTCGCAAGTGCGTTGTATGCACTTAGATAAGGAAGATAATTTATGGGTAGGAACGGACGAAGGCATTCGAGTTTTTTATAGTGCTTTTGCAATTTTTGAGATGGAAAACCCTGAAGGACAACCTGTTATCTATCAACTTTCGGAGTTTTTGAATAATCAAAAAATTACCGCCATCACTTCGGATGGCGGCAATCGGAAATGGATAGGAACATCGAATGGGGTCTATTTGTTTGATACGGATAAATCGGAAATTATTGCTCAATTTGACGAAAAAAACAGCCCGTTACTCTCTGATAATGTGCGAAGTATAGCGGTGCAAGGAAATACGGGAGAGGTATTTTTTGCGACCGAAAAAGGCATTTCATCGTATCAAGGTACGGCAACCGAATCGGGGCGCACCCATACGAATGTGCGGGTATTTCCAAACCCTGTTCCTCCGAATTTTACGGGAAAAATAGCGATTGAGGGTTTAGTTTCGGGGGCAAATGTCAAAATTACGGATATGACAGGCAAATTGGTGTATGAAACGTATGCCGAAGGGGGAATGGCAGTTTGGGCTGGTACAAATTTTTCGGGCAGCCCCAGAAAGACAGGCGTGTACTTGGTGTATAGTTCGGACGATAAGGGCGTGGAAACATTCGTAACAAAAATATTATGGATAGAATCAAGGTAAAAAATGGGATTTTCAGAAAATAATCCTATTTTTGTCAGGGTTTCGGCACGAATATTTATTGCCAAATTTGCTTTTGATTTATAGATTGATTAGCTTTAAAAATAATAATGTCTGATACTAAATCGCATATTTTGTATGTTGATGACGAGGAATCCAACTTACGTATCTTCAAAACAACATTTAAAAGAGATTACAAAATTCATATTGCCTTGACGGCTGCGGAGGGTTTGGAGATTTTACGTCAAGAACCGATTTCGATTATTGTGGCAGACCAGAAAATGCCCGAAATGACAGGTGTTGAGTTCCTGACACAAGTCCTCGTAGAATTTCCCGCACCAACACGGATGATTCTGACGGGATTTTCGGATTTAGAGGCTGTAATTGAGGCAATTAATACGGCAAAAGTGTATAAATATGCTACCAAACCTTGGAACAGAAACGAACTGAAAATTTTATTGGATGATGCCTTAAAACATTATCAAGAAAATACGAAACTTCGGCAAGCCTTAGCTCGTGCGAATGACCGAATTCGTGAGTTAGAAGCACAACTAAATCAACAATAAATCAGTTTATACTGTGTTTGTTTGTCAAAAATAGCATTGTTTTTGCGACCACCTTAATGGATTTTAACGGTTATTAAACTACCCTAATGAGAACAGAAAAACAGGCGATATTATACGTTGATGATGAAGAAAGCAACTTGCGAATCTTTAAAACTGCCTTCAAACGGTTTTATAAAATTCATACGGCACTTTCGGGCGCAGAAGGTTTGGAGATTTTAGCCGAAAACCCCAGCATTAACTTAATTATTACTGACCAAAAAATGCCTAAAATGACAGGCATTGAGTTCTTAGAAAAAGTCGTAGAAGAGCATCCAGACCCCATTCGGATGATTTTGACAGGATTTAGTGATGTCGAAGCGATTATTAAAGCCATTAATTCTGGAAGAGTATATCGCTATATTACCAAGCCGTGGAGCAAAGATGAATTAAAAATTACGTTGGATAAAGCCTTAGAAACATATCGGCTGAAGATAGAAAATAAAGAGTTGATTGTTAATCTGAAAAAGGCAAACGAAGGACTTGAGCAAAAAGTGAAGGAACGTACCCGAAAAATTATGGACAGTATTCGGTACGCCAAACGAATCCAGACGGCTATCCTGCCTGAACTGCCTCAAATTCAGAGTGCTTTGCCTGATTCTTTCATTTTTTTTAAGCCCCGCGATATTGTTTCGGGTGATTTTTATTGGTTTTATGAAACCGAAACCCAAATTATTATTAGTGCGATTGACTGCACAGGACACGGCGTGCCGGGCGCATTTATGTCCTTGATTGGCAGTGATTTGATGAATATGATTGTTAAGATTCAGGGTATTACCGAACCCGATAAAATCCTGATACACATGAACTTAGAAGTCCGAGCTGAACTCCGACAAGATGTTAATGATAATCGAGATGGCATGGATATGACGGTTTGTGTAATTAATAAAAATGACAAAATAGTTGCATTTGCAGGCGCAAAAAATCCGTTGGTTTATATTTCCGAAAGTGCTGGTTTACAGACCATTAAAGGCGATAAATATTCGGTGGGCGGTGCCAGAAAAGGCGAACAATCTACCTACATAAAACACATAATTTCGGTGCAGGAGCCGACTATGTTTTATATCTTTTCGGATGGCTACCAAGACCAATTCGGTGGTGAAGGAAATCGTAAATTTATGAAACGCCGAATGTACGATTTGTTTGAAAGTATCCAATCAGAGTCCCCTGAAAATCAATACGAAAAGCTCGATATTGCCCTT
>CAZNYR010000122.1:4892-9578 GCA_964577275.1 uncultured Cytophagales bacterium
CAAATTGATGATATCCTGATTATTGGTTTTCGGGTGCAATAGCTCTTATGAAATCCCAAAATTGATATGCGGTGTTAATGAAAGGTTAAACCATTCCTAATCCATCAAAAGCAGACAAACATTTGTCAAATATTTCGTTTATTTGTACAAAACGAAGGACATCGCTTGGTCAAGACAAGACTTAACCAGACCTTAACCAAATTTTTACTCTATCCTTCAGATAATAACGAACTATCTAATCAACTTTTTATGATGAAAAAAATAATTGCGTTTACTTTCGGATTTTTTCTTGCCTTCACTTTTCAAAGTTTTGCACAAGACAATGAAAAAAAAGGGCAAATTACCTTTGAAGAAACTTCACATGATTTTGGGAATATTCAACAAGGAGTGGTCGTGGAATATACCTTCAAATTCAAAAATACAGGAAATGCACCGTTTGTAATTTCAAACGTGCGGACGACCTGCGGTTGCACAGCAACGAAATGGCCTCGTGAGCCGATTGCCATAGGACAAAATGCCGAAATTACTGCTCAATTCAATTCGGCAGGCAAGTCTGGCGCACAAAACAAAGTCATTACCGTCATCTCAAATGCCAAAAATGCACAAGAAATCGTCAGTATCAAGGCGAATGTAGTCGTTAAAAATGACGAACAAAGATAATAACCAATCTGCTCGACTGATTATTTAGTTTGGTTTTTTTATGGAAAGGGACAATCGTGGGGGTTGTCCTTTTTTTTGTGGATACACTTTCACAAAGTTTGTGCATTGGTATCTTTTGTTGTATCTTCAAAATCCAAACCAATTTACAAGCCTGTTTTTTTTAAATGTAAAAATTGTCATATTTTATCTATAAATTACACGTTTTTACGAAATCAAATTAATTGTTTAAGTATTAAAAATCAAACAAACAATTTATGGAACAATTTCATACCAACCCATATTCTTTGATTATCTCGGCTTCGGCAATTATTATTTTGGCATTTGTTTATCATGCGATTTCCAAAAAAATTAATATTCCAGATGCCGTCTTATTAATCGTAACGGGAATCCTCATTCGGCAAGGCATGAACGCCTTACACATCGAAGAACCTCATCTTTTTCCTATTTCTGAAGTGCTGGGAATCATTGGTTTAATCATGATTATTTTGGATGCAACGTTGCATCTGGAATTTGACCGCAAGCACCTTTCGACTATCGGTAAGGCATTTGCGATGGCATTTTTAGGGACTATCGGTACGGCAACTGCGATGGCTGGCATTTTCTATTATACGTTTGAGAGTATGCAAAATTTTCAGATGAGTATGCTGTATGCGATGCCTTTGGCTATTTTATCTGGTTCTATGCTGATTTCGCACATTCGTGATTTTTCGGAAGAAAAACGAATTTTTCATACTTATGAGAGTGCTTTTTCGGATATTATTGGCATTACTATTTTTTTCTTTTTGCAGGATATTCTGATGATGGCTGCTCATCCGGTGAATGATTCGGTAGGGCTTGGAAGCAACCTGATATTGACCATTATTACCTCATTAATTACGAGTTACACACTGATTTTTTTATTGCAAAATGCCAAAGCAAATGTTCGATTATTTCTCTTGATTTCGGTTGTTTTATTGCTCTATGCCATCGGACAATTATTAAAATTATCCTCCTTGACTATCATTCTCATTTTTGGTATGGTGTTGAGTAATGGGCATTTATTGCTAAAAAGTTATCTGGGCAAATATATTAATTCGACCTCGCTCAAAGAAATTCGGGATGATTTTTCTATCGTTACGGTGGAGACTAATTTTGTCGTGCGGACGTTCTTTTTCGTAACCTTTGGCATCTCGATAGTGATGACCGCTTTATTTACGCCTCAAATCTTATTGACGAGCCTATTTATTATCGCCATCATATATAGTGTGCGTTATGTTTTGCTCCGAATTTTTGCTCAAAATGAAATTTCCTTACAGGTGTATATGGCTCCTCGTGGTGTGATTTCGATTGTATTATTTTTTGTGATTCCTGAAGAACTCAAAACGGATGCGTTTCGGACAGAAATTATCTTTTTTTTGATTAGTGTTACGGGAATTCTGATGACTTATGCACTTCTGACCGATAAAAAACGTCAAATAAATATTCATGCCAACGATGACAATGATTTGATTGCGCCACCCGATAGCATTTATCGAGGATTCAGATACAAAGGACCTATTTCGTTGGTCAAAAAAGGAAAGGAAAAAAATCAATAAACGTAGTATTCATACATTTTAAAGTATTTGGTAAGAAACTAAAAATTAAGTTTGGCATTATTTATGAAAATCAAAGGTTAAATCTTAGGACTTAGCCCAAAACGCTCAACAAATCAACGAAGCGACTGGCTACAAATTAAACTCGAATAAATGCCATGCAAAATGATGTAAGTTCTTTTAATGACCTCAAAATCTTGGTGGTTATGCCCGAAACAAATGCACGCCTCGAATTGATGCAAAATATACAACAGCTTGGTTTTCAGGCTGATATACTAACGACTTTGCCTGCAATTCTGAAAAAACTGAATCATACCGAAAGATATGAATTGATGTTTATTTCGATTGAACCCGAAGTAGCAAACGGCGAATTGATTTCCTTTCTTCGTTCGGGTATTGCAGGAAAAAGCCCGTATCTGGTCGGTATTTCAGCAAAATTGTCCGAACTCCAAAAAAATATTTATCCTCGATTTGGAGGCGTACATGAATGTATCAAGAGTGAAAATAATTTTTTACAACTTTCAAAAGTGATTCAAAAGGTACATCAAAAAAAGGGACATCAAAAAACACCAACTATCCCCATAATCCAACAAAAACTGGCTACGGTCTAATTTTCAATCTACCCAAAAGATAGGTTTTCGGTTGATTTTGGTATATTTTCAAAATTTAAGATTTGGCTGTTAATTTTTGCTAATCTTTTGGGTAAGAAAATATCACTTTTCAAGGTTTTCTTTGTAATCACGGAAGGCGCGATACAAGGCGGAAGCCACTTGCGATTTGCCTCGTTCGCCTTGCAAATAATCCTCTTCGGAACGATTGGTCAGAAATCCTGTTTCAACCAAAATACTGGGCATGGATGTTTTCCAAAGTACCACAAACCCGCTTTGTTTTACGCCTCGGCTGTGGCGTAAAAGCCTGTTTTTGAATTGGTTTTCAACATTCTTAGCCATTCTTAAACTATTCGCCTGATAGACATTCTGAAAATTGGACATCAAAATATACGAAATAGGCGAGTTGGGGTCAAATCCGTTGTAATTTTCCTGATAATCAGCCTCTTTGAGGATGGCGGCATTTTCTCGTGTAGCGACTTTGAGATTTTCGCCCGAAGAGTTCAAGCCCATGACGTAGGTTTCTGTGCCGTGAATATTGGGCGATTCGGAGGCGTTGCAATGCAAGGAAATGAACATATCGGCGTGTTCTTTGTTGGCGATTCTGGCACGTTCTCGGAGTTCGATAAAGCCCTGTTTCTCGGGACGCGTATAGACGATTTGCACGTCATTCATGTAGGTTTTGACCAAATCACCAAATTCTGTGGCGATGTCATAGGCTACGTCTTTTTCGTAAGTATTTTCGCCTATGCATCCAGGGTCTTTGCCACCGTGTCCCGCATCAATGACAATTTTGCGTACCTTGTTTGATTTGATATTGAGCGTGGTGTACGAGGTCAGCACCAGCGCAACCGAAATGATAAAAAATGTTATAAAGGCTTTCATGGTCTTTTCATTATTTGTCTTATCCTACTAAATTTGCCTCAAAAATTTTGCTAAAGTGTTTCCTTTATCCAAAAAAATACGATTTATGTTCAATTTTCATCCAGCAAAGTCATTCTGTCGGCTTTTGGGGCTTTTTTTCTTCGTTTTTTCTGCCACTTATTTGTTGGCACAAGAGAACGCTTCATCGGATTCTGTCCTGCTGAATCGGGATAGCCTTTCCGTCAATCAGTCCGAAATTGAGTTTATTATCGAATACAAAGCCGCCGATTCTATTCGGTTTGATGTATCACAGCAAGTTATTCATTTATATAACGATGCCCACATCAATTATGGTCAATCCATGAACTTATCCGCAGGATATATTTTGATTGACCAAACTTCGGGGTCGGTCGAGGCGGTTGGGATTCCAGACGAATCAGGCGAAATGAGCCAAGAACCCGTTTTCAAGGATAAAAATAAATCGTACAATTCCAAGAAAATTAAGTATAATTTTAAGTCCCAAAAAGGGATTATTTCGGGAACAACCACGCAGGAGGGCGAGGGCGTGATTCGGAGCGAAACGGTCAAAAGAAGCGAAACAGGCGATTTATTTGCCTATGATAATGTCTATATTATTTGTGGCGAATGTGGCGAATGCGAAAATGAACCGCCCGAAATTGCGATTCATTCCCGAAAAATGAAAATTGTGCCGGGCAAAGTAACCGCTTCGGGTCCATTTCAGATGGTTTTGTATGGCATACCGACTCCGCTCATGTTTCCGTTCGGATTATTTCCGCAGCGCAGCAAAAGGGCTTCGGGATTTATTATGCCGATGTATGGCGAAACCCGTGAACGTGGTTTTTTCTTGCGGGATGGCGGTTTTTATTGGGCTATCAGCGATTATGCCGATTTGCGGATTTCGGGCGAGGTGCATACGATTGGGGGCTGGGGGTTTTCGGTCTTATCCAATTACAAAAGACGAT
>CAZNYR010000123.1:0-1525 GCA_964577275.1 uncultured Cytophagales bacterium
GTTTCACGGGCGGGGGCAGTGGCTTCGTCAAAATACGAGCCGTAAACTTGATTAATTGTTTGAAAATGAGCAAGGTCTTTGACAAAAATCGAACATTTGACCACGTTTTCAAAGCTCATTTCTGCTTCCTTCAAAATGAATTGCAGATTTTTCATTACCTGATGCGTTTCGGCGATGATGTCTTGATTTATCATCTTGTCTGTGGCTTGGTCGATAGCAATTTGCCCAGAAACATAGAGCGTATTACCAACCATAACTGCCTGATTATAAGGTCCTAAAGGTGCGGGAGCGTATGCGCTCACGATGATTTTTTTTGCCATATTTTTGAAAATTAACTTGAAAAACCCAAGTTGTAAAATAAGATGCTAAATTCAAACTATGAGGCGATAAATCTGCGTTTTATCGCTCGGAAAAGTGTGCTTTCGGGCAATTTTCTTACTTTTGTTTCAAATTTGAAAGGTATGATTTTAACACTTGAAACGTCCACGCCTATTTGTTCGGTGGCGTTGCATCGAGGCGATGATTTGCTGGGCTATTCGGAAGTATTTACCGAAAAATCACATTCGGAAGTCCTGACAATTATGATTGCTAATTTGTTGGCACAATGCAAGGTCGGTTTTGCGGATTTGGAGGCGGTTGCCGTTTCCAAAGGACCTGGGTCTTATACGGGCTTACGGATTGGAGTTTCGACCGCCAAAGGCATTTGCTATGCGCTTGATATTCCGTTAGTTGCGGTGGATACCTTGCAAAGTTTGAGCGCACAAATTCAGCCTCATGTTTTGGATAAATCGGTTTTATTTTGCCCAATGCTGGATGCCCGAAGGATGGAAGTTTATGTGGCTTTGCACGCTTGGGATTTGTCGGTGAGGCGTGCGTCTGTGGCGATGATTTTGGATGAAAATTCGTTCGGAACGGAACTCGAAAGCCAAAAAATCCATTTTTTTGGAAATGGATCCGCCAAATTTCGGGCGATTTGTACACATCCGAATGCCATTTTTTGGGATAATTATTATCCGTGTGCCAAATTTGTAGGTGGTTTGGTGGCTCAAAATCAGGGCGAAAAAGTGGATACGGCGTATTTTGAACCCTTTTATTTGAAGCCATTTTTTACGAAACCCGCTAAAAAAATAGCCTTAGGCAATAATTTACCAATTTCGGAACATCACTAATCAAACCAACATTGTATGATGCCTCGTCGAAGTTTACAGATTCGAGTTACGTTATTATTACTCTTAATTTCTTTATGTTTTTTGTTCTTGAAATATCAGGTCGATACTTATCAGTTATCGGCACAAATGATGGAAAATACGCTTGATAAAATTCAGGATTTCTCGTCTGATACCTTTCAAATTGAACCCAAAGACACCATAAATACGGATTCGATTGCTCATTTTGCCCAAAAATTAGACTCTATTTTGGATATTTTTCGGGAAAATCATCAAATCCAAGTACAAAGCGAAGCCCCAACGAGTTCCTATCATCAGTCCGACCCGAACAAAAAAACCATATTAATTACGGGTGATTC
>CAZNYR010000123.1:1535-9454 GCA_964577275.1 uncultured Cytophagales bacterium
CGATGGGCGATTTAATTTTTTTTCCGTTACGCAAATTGCGCCAAGCCAATGGTTTTGAAATAGTATATAAACCCGACTACGGTTCTAAAATTTCGGAATGGGCAAAGACCAGACGCTTAGTGAGTTATATCCAAAAGTATCGTCCTGATTTTATTGTTTTTACGTTGGGTTCAAACGAAATTTTGTGGCGTGTGAATACGCAAAAAATCAAAAATATTCGTAAAATTTTGACGCATCTCAAAGGCAAGGAATTTGTGTGGGTAGGTCCACCGAATTGGAAAAAAGATTGGGGCTTGGATTCGGTTATTCATGCCAACGTTGGAGATGGTCATTATTTTGTATCCAAAAATTTTGATTTCAAGCGGCGTTCGGACGGAGCGCATCCGACAGCTTATGAAGGCGAAGTCTGGACGGATACGCTGGTGCGTTGGATAAATCAAAATCCGAAGTATGAATTTCGATTTATGGATTTGCCTCCGCGCCGAGATGCGGATTTTGAGCGTATTTGTCGCCCGAATCACTTGACCGCCAAAAAGTAATTGCAAAAAAAATAGCTTCATCAAAATAAAAATTTAATGAAGCTAAAAGGCTGAATTACAAGGTTTTACCAAAATTAAAAAATTTTTCCGTTTATCAAAAAGTTTGGTAATCCGCCTAAAATCAAAGATAAGGTTACGCCTACGGCAAGGGTGGTCATGCCTGCTTTTGTCCAGCCGATTGCCAGCATCAAAGTAACCAACACGACCAGTGTTAGGATGGTAAAAATCAAGCCGACAAAAGCGTATAATCTGTAATCTTTCATAATAAATGTGTGTAATTGGGTGCATCGAAAAACGATTCATTGCAAAAATAGTTCAATTTTGAGGTTCAAAAAATGACCTGTGTCATTTTGAGGGTATCAAATTGGAAATAGAGCGCATGACAAGATTATAAATCATTGATAATCAAGCTATTTTGTTTTAAAATAATTTACGGGTTGAGCGGCTAATATCTCGGAAATAATCGACTTTGTGCGTCTGCAAAATATGCTTCATAATTTCGTGTCCCTCGATGTGTGTGGGGACATCGACCAAGAAAGACTGTCCGGTTTCCTCAATTTCGACATCGGGGAAATGGCGCATCATTTGTGCGAGTTCTTCTCGTCCGAAATTGCCTGCTACCTCAAAAGTATTGCTGAGTCTGTCCTCGCCAAATTGTGTAACTTTTCCGTTATAAAGCGGATTTCCTTCTTTGAGAAAGATGATATTATCGACCACGCTTTCGACCTCGTGAAGTTGTTGGGAACTCATCAGAATAGAAATCGGATAGCGGTCGGAGCTTGCCAATAATTTCAAATCTTGCATAAATAAAAGTTTGGTATTGATGTCCAGATTGGCGAGCGGTTCATCCAAAATCAGTAGTTTGGGATGCCAAACTAAGGCTTTAGCCAGTTCAAAGCGCAATTTATAGCCGCTGGAAATTTCAGACCACCCCGAATTGCGGTAGCGTGTCAAGCCTAATCGGTGGATAATATATTCGACAATTTCCTCATTTTCACGTCCATAAATGCCGTGATTGGAGGCGGAAAAATGCAAATTATCCTTGAGCGAGCCACGCCAACTTTTGAGGTGTTGCGGAATGAACGCCACATTTTGTTTGATGGCATACCAATCGTCTTGTGGCACATCCAAATCTGGATAAGCGACCTGTCCGCTGTCGATGCTCAAATCGCCCGCTACGATGCGGAGAAGCGTTGTTTTGCCGTTGCCATTTTCGCCTACGATGCCCGTAATTTCGCCTGCGTTCATTTCCAAATTAATATTTTTGAGCGCAAATCCGACAGAACTATATTGTTTGACCAATTCCACGCCCCGAAAGACAGGTTTTTGGTTTTGTCGATGAAATTGGGCTTGTGCCTCCTCGAAAGTTTTGGGATTATCGTAATCGGATTGATTTTTTCGGAGTTCGGTTTCGAGATGCTCGACAAAACTCAAAAACTCAATTCGCAACGCATCAAATTCGGATTGTGGACGATGTTCTCGGCTCATCAATTCATTGTATTTGGCACGCAAATCAACGGCTTGTCGCAATAATTCGGACGAAATCATGAAGTCCGTCAGGAAATCCAATAAGCGGCGAGAGGCTAAATTGAGGTCATTATCTGCAATCAAACGGCGTATCTCTCCGATACGGCTTCGGCTATTTTGTGTCATAAGTTTAGGCAGTTTTTGTGCGTATGTCTATGATGAACGAACGAAAATAATTCCATAAAAAGTTACGAATTTTTTAGTATCAAGTTCTTGAGTTTTGTACCCAATACTTGATACTAAATGTTTACGTGGGTTTAAAGTGGCATTAATTTTTGTATAATTCGATAAAATTAATCACTTCAGCATTAAAATTATCGGGTTCGTTGTTCATGGGCGAATGTGCCGACCGCTCAAAAATGACTAATTTTTTGGCATCCGAACCAATTTTTTGGTAAGCGGTTTCGCCTAATTCTTTGGGAACGACAAAATCATATTTTCCCCAAAGCAACAAAGTCGGAATTTGAATCTGGTGTAATTGGTCAGTAAAGGAGATGGTTTCCAGTCCTTTATCTGCCAAAATGACCTGCGTAACATTTCCTGTAATCGAAGAGGTCAGTTGATTCGTTTGTTCGGTTAATGATGAAACCAAAATATTAAACGGGATTTTAATTTTTGGTTCATCAATCAATCCCGCATCGGCTAAATGTCCTTCGGCTTGGTGTGCCAATTCATTCATTTCGCCAAGTACGTCCATTTCTTCTTGCGTGGTATCCTGTTCGGAAGCGGTTTTTTGTGCCTTTTCCCAAAACTCAACACGCTGATTAAGCGCGATTTGCTGGTCGCCGATTTCATAAAACATTCTGACCAACGCCCGATTGAGTTGAGGCAAATCGTGTGCGCCTGCTACTTCAATCCAGCCCTTGAAAAGGTGTTGATTTTCGGTGATCATCAGGGCAGTTCCCAGCGTGCCACCCCAGCTATGCCCCATCAGAAAGAACTGACAATCAGCACCGTATTTGTGTTTGAGGACTTGCGTCAGGGCGACAACATCTTTGACCATTTCATCAACCGAAACGGCATCTTTTTTATATTTTCCCTGCGCCATGCCTTGTCCTCGTTGGTCATAATATACCATGGCGTACTTTTTTTCTAAATCATCAATAAAAGGAAGCACACGATACGAAAAACCATCGCCTCCAGGACCGCCATGCAGTATGATGATAAATATTTTTTCGGCACCATTTCCGAAAACGTGAGCGGGCATATCAGCACCATTTCTGCGGAGATAAACCGTTTCGCTTAGGTCTGTTAATTTATCGCTTCCACAGGAAGAAATTGAAAACAATAAATTACTGATTATCAATAATTTAAATAGATTTTTCATGATTTTTTTGGAATTTTTTAAATTTAAAACGATAGCCAATTTGGAGATGAAGTAAAGGCACAACCGTGGTATTATAAGGCATCAAAAACATCGAACTGAAGGTAGCGAAATAGGCATGATTTGGATTTTTGCGCCACGATTTTTCGGTATGAAGTGCCAAATAGGGATAAACGTAAGTTCTTCCCGCTAAAAAGACTTTTTTGACTTCGTCATCGTTCACTTCGTAAGTTTCGGGGAGAAATGAGCGAAACACGCCAAATCCTGTACTTGCGCCCCAACGTCTGATACGATTTCTGAAGGATTTGGAGCGAGTTTTCCGAAATTTGATGCCTGCATCGGCAAAAACGGCGGTGTATTGACGCGGATGCACAAAAAAACCTGCGCCTGCTACGGGCAATAATTCACGGCTTTTGTAGAGCAAATAATCCCCCTTTCGGCGACTATTTTTGGGCTTGGTTTTCTGAAATATTTTCCATGATTTTTCGAGGTCTGCCCGAACCCCCGGACGGAACATCGTATTGCCAAAATACGAAATTCCTAAGGTGTAATCCGCATCGCCTGTTACTGGAACAGAATCTGCCGAAATATCTTCATAACTTGCTGATTTTGAGCTTTGTGCGTAATTCACAAATGGAATAAATAGCATCAAAAAAAGCCCTAATTTGTAGTTCATAAAATAAGATTTAAAAGTTTAAGTGATATGCAGGCAAGATGCAAAAAAGGGAGAAAAAGGATGCGTCTAAAACAAAAAAAATCGTAGCACGAAGCACTACGATTTTTGTGTATGATTTGATGTTTTGTGTTGTTGAAATGTGTGTTACATTTTTGTTATCCACATCGAGCCATAAGTTGCCGTGAGTTCGTTCATTTTGGCGGTGGCGGTTGCCTGGTCTTCAAATTCTCCAATCACGACCCGAAACATATTTTTGGCGGAATAAGGCACAATTTTGAGATTTTGTACGCTTGCCATTTTGGTCAGTAGGGTTTGTGCCGATTTGACGGTCGAAAAGCTACCTGCCACGATGTAAAATTTGCCTTGTACGATGTCCGAAACTTGGGCGGATGTTGATTGATTATCTACTTGATTATCAATAGTTTCGGCAGGAGTAATGGGATTTTCAGTTCGTCCTTCTGGCAAGTCGGTTGTGGGCTGTTCATCGTTCGTATCTCCGAGTGGATTTCCGCCTTCGTTGGTATCATCGGGATTCATTTCGGTAATATTGTTATCGGTGTTTGGGTCATTTGCGGAGATAATTTCTTCGGTTTTTGAGGAACTGAATAGGGTTTTTAGTCCTTTGAGTCCGTCTTTGTGTGTGGATAAAAAGACCAAAAATGCCAGCAAACAAATCAAAGGAATGATAATCATCCAGAGTGTATTGTTATTTCCCGAAGTGGCTTTCTGGGGTTTGGGTTCATTTTTTGGGGTGGCTTTCTGGGTTTCAGTGCGTGCAATGGGCTGTGCATCGACAGGCGGGAGTCCGAAACTATCGCCTAAGGATTCGCCTTGAGGTTTGAAAATAAATTCGCCTTGTTCGTTTTTGGTCAGGCTTCCCAAATCCTTAATTTTGTATTCGCCAAACGTAATAATTTGAGCATCAATACTTTCCATGAATTTATTGACCTGTAATTCATAATCTTCTTGGTCGATATGTTCGCCAAGCATGACGGCATCTCGGAGCGCATCATCCTGCTGAATTTCGGTGCTGAACAACACTTTTTTGTGTGGTGGCTGAATAACGTGCTGTGTGGCATCGGTTTGGGCATTTTCCTGAACGGTCTTGAATGTGCCTAATTGTGGGATGCTGACGGAGGTTTGTTGCTGCAATAACTCCTTAATATATTTATCTATCATCATGATAAAAGATTAGATTCGTTAGATTGTATATAGTGAATTGATTATGAGTTGCTTACAAAATAAAATATCTAAAACTATTCAAATGCAACACGATTATAGGCAAAAAATAGGAAGCATTCAAGTTTTTGAGTTGCCAAAATTAAGAATTTATCTCGTAGATTTTAGTTATTAATTAAAATTAATTTCATTAAAAGCGTTGGAAAGACACCAACCAAATTTAACATTGTCATTAAAATTCGATAAATTGCGATAAAATTTTCTGAATACAGAAATATTTTCTCATTAAACTGCTTAGTTACATGAAACGCATGGAACGATTGATTATAGTATCTAACCGTTTACCGCTTTCGATTTCCAAGAAGGATGGCGATATTGATATTACTCCGAGTGTGGGGGGATTGGCAACAGGAATGAAGTCCTTTTATAAATCGTATGAAAGTCTGTGGGTCGGTTGGTCAGGGATGAACGAAGAAGACCTTTCTGGCGATGATAAACAACTGATTAGCAATAAGTTAGAAACGGAAAAATGTTTGCCCGTACATCTGACTGCCCAAGAAGCGGAAAATTATTACTACGGATTTAGTAACAAAACGATTTGGCCTCTTTTCCATTATTTTACCCAAAACACACGTTATGTGGATGATTATTGGGCGAGTTACAAAAAGGTGAATGAAAAATTTGCCGAAGAAATCCTCAAAATTGTCAAGCCGGGCGATAGAATTTGGGTGCATGATTATCACTTATTATTATTGCCCCATTTGATTCGGCAGAAAGCTCCCGATGTATTAATTGGATTTTTTCTGCATATTCCGTTTCCTTCGTATGAAGTATTTCGGGTTTTGCCGTGGCGAAACGAAATTCTGGAGGGTATTTTGGGCGCAGATTTGATTGGTTTTCATACTTACGATTACGAAAGGCACTTCATGAGTTGTGTGCGCCGATTGTTAGGTTATGAAAGTGTATTTAATTTGATTCGTCTGGAAAATCGAACAGTTAAAGTAGATAATTTCCCGATGGGCATTGATTATCAGAAGTTTAAAAAATCTGCCATTGACCAACAATCACGAGGGATGCGGAATCGCTCTAAATTTCAGCAAGAAATCGACCGTTATTTTTTGTCGATGCCCGAACGAAAATTAATTCTTTCGATTGACCGTATGGATTATTCCAAAGGAATTGCGCGCCGATTGGAGGCATATAGTTTATTTCTGGAACAGAATCCTGAATATCTCAAGAAGATAACTTTGTTACTTTTGGCGGTGCCATCTCGTGAGGGCATCGAGCAATATCAACAAATGCGCGAGGAGATTGACAAACTTGTTGGACAAATCAACGGCAAATACGGCGATATTAATTGGACTCCGATTTGGTATTTTTATCGTTCTCTGCCTTTTGATAGCTTGATTTCGTTGTATAGTTCGTGTGATATTGCGTTGGTTACGCCTGTGCGGGACGGCATGAACTTGGTTGCCAAAGAATATATTGCGTGTCGGACGGATAAAACGGGCGTATTGATTTTGAGTGAAATGGCGGGGGCTTCCAAAGAAATGAGCGAAGCACTGATTGTCAATCCGCACAATCGGCAGGAAGTGGCGAATGCCATTTGCGAATCCATAGAAATGTCTGAAAATGAGCAAATTAAACGAAATGATGTGTTGCAAAAACGTCTGGAATCTTATGATGTCATCAAGTGGGCGCAAGATTTTATGAGTAGTTTGCTCAAGATGCAAGAAATTCAGGAAAGACAACTGGTCAAACGTATTACTGCCAAAATTGAAGAGATGATTCATGAAAAATATGTCAAAGCCCAGAAGCGTGTTTTCTTTTTGGATTATGATGGAACGCTCGTGAATTTTGTCAAAAACCCGGATGAGGCAAAGCCTAATCAAGAATTATATGACATTATCAATAAACTCAATGCAAATCCTCAAAATGATGTCGTCATTATTAGTGGACGAAATCAGGAAAGTTTGGGCGAATGGTTTAAGGATTTGGACGTGAATATGATTACTGAACATGGCGTCTGGACAAAAAAAATTGGCGATGATTGGGTCATGAACGAGCCCCTCCAAAATGAGTGGAAAGATGCCGTCCGTCCGGGCATACAATTTTATGTCGATAGAACGCCCGGCTCTTTTATCGAAGAAAAGCAGTATTCTTTGGTGTGGCATTATCGGAAATCTGACCCTGATTTGGGTATTTTGAGAGCCGTAGAACTGAAAGATGAGCTAAGAAATTTGGTTCAAAATTTAAATTTGGAAATCATGGATGGTCGTAAAGTTGTGGAAATCAAGCCAGTAGGAATCAATAAAGGTAAAGCAGCGATGCGATTTATCGGAAATCAGGGCTATGATTTCATCTTTGCCATTGGCGATGACCGAACTGACGAATATATGTTTGAGTTCTTGCCTGAAAATGCCATTACGGTTAAAGTGGGATTGAGAAACACAAAAGCACACTATAATGTACAGGGAGTGGCGGATGTTCGACGGATACTTAGTAAGTTTGAATAATATCCGCAAAATGAATAAGTCAGACGGCACTTCCAAAGTAGTTTTTGAGTGCCGTTCTTTATTGAGTGAAGGCACATTTTATACTTTGGTGTAGTTTTTTTAAATAACCATTTGATAATGATTGAGTTATGATGGGGTTAATTTTTTTTTGTGTAGAA
>CAZNYR010000124.1:0-5889 GCA_964577275.1 uncultured Cytophagales bacterium
TTATTAGTATTATTAATGGTCAAATTATGGAAAGTGGTGCTTGCCGAACCGCCTACGGTTTGGAAGGCTGTGCCATCGAGAGTAAGGGTAGAAGTGCCTTGTGTGAAATTGGCATTATTGATAAAATCACCTTTCACGTTATGACTATTTGCTCCTGCTACTAAAAAGGCACTTCCCTGAATAGTTACGTTACCATTGATTATAGTAGCCCCATTCAAGGTTTTGTTATTGGGTGCTGAAGTTCCCTCAAAAACGACATGATGGTAATTCCAATTCTTGATTTGCTGATCGCCATCCCGATGAAACCGAACTGTATTGATGTTGGTAGAAGCATCAAAAGTGCCGATAGTCGGCATAATTTGTTTGTCTGACCAATGCAACAAAACCGAATTTGTGCCTTGTATCCATTGCGAATTGGTATTTTCACCATCTATTTCGCCATCCACTCTAAATTCAACACCAACCGCATTATTATTTCTAACTATTTTGTCGCTTTTAATCAAAAGTTTTTGTGAGGCATTAATATGGAAGGTTACTAATTGCCCATTAGCAATCGTAAGGTCTGAAAAAACTGTCGATCTACGATTTGCTCCACCCGCATTTGCTCCGAAAACCATAGCCGCCGTAGGCGTAATAATTAAAGGCGGGGCTACGGTTTTATTGAAATCATAAGCTCCATCAAAATTCAGATTGAACGTACCCGTACCCGTATTGGTAATGTCGTTTTGGAACAGAAAAGCCGAATTGACGTTGGCTGCTCCTCCTGTGGCTTGGAAAGTTCCCGCATTGGTTAGCGTTCCCACAAAAGTATTCGTTCCGCCCGAAGTGGCATCAGTAAAAAATCCGCCTACGTCAATGCTTGTATTGCCATTTGCCGTAAAATTGAAACTTGCCACATTCAGCGTGCCGCCCGAATTAATGGTTAAATTGGCACAAGCCTCGTTTTGTGCCAAAGTTACCGAATGGCAAATAATGACATCATCAATGGCACGAGGCGTAATAGGGGCTACGGCTTGTGCGGTTCCACAAACATTCTCTGACCAAGTATTTACGTCATTCCAATTTCCTGATTGTCGAGAATAAAAAGTAGTGGGGGCAAGAGCCACTGTTGTATTCGAGAATGGCGAAGTACCGTCAGTATTATCGGTTGCGGTTGCCGTAATTCGATCTCCATTGGCAAAAACGGCGGCATAAGTCCAATTTCCTGCGCCGTCCGCATTGACCGTAGCAATATAGGTTCGCCCTTGGTTCGCAGCCCCGCAAGCAGGATTGTCTGTAAAAATTTCGATAATATCGCCTGCCGTAGCCGTACCCGAAACTGCCGCAAGTGTAGCCAAAGTAATGACAGGGGCGGGTTTGTTGTTGTTGCCGCCGTTTAAGTCAATAGCTGATGTGGTATTACAATAAATACTATTTTGGCTAATTTGGTTATTAGTTGAACCTGTGTTTAATTGAATACCGTTGGTATGTCCGTAGATAGTATTTCCTGTAATTACTGCATTATTTTTATTTGTATTAAAGAATACTGCTGTTCCTGCATTAAGCAATGGATTACTGCTTGCATCTACCCCTATTTTGTTATTGGCAATGTAGGCATCATTTGAATTTACGTAAATAAGGGTTTTGGGCAAATTACCTGTTGTATTGCCTGAAATAATATTGCCCACAATGCTTGTGAAAGGTATTTGAGCATCAATGTAAAGAGCAGGGTTGTTACCCAACGCTACTGTGCCTGTTATATCTGTCCCTATTTTATTGTCTTTAATCAAGATATGTTGCGAACTGCTCAAAGTTGCCACGTTAAAAAGAGTAATACCTCCTCCTATCCCTGCTATTACATTGTTTTCGATAGTAGTAAAAGTATTGTTCCCATAAAAAGCAAAAGCCCCCGAACCTGCCCCTGCCAAAGTAGCCGTTCCTGCGGCATTAGTATTGATAAGGTTATTTCGTACAATCGTTTGAACCGTAGGATTTTCAAAAGAAACTCGTGACGAATTACCCGCTATTTGATTATTTTGAATAGTATTATTATTTCCTGTTACTGAAATAACGAATTGATTGGCAAAAAATGCCGTATTTCCATCATAAGTTGTCCCAAAACGGTTATATTGAATGATGTTATTATTACAAGTTCCTTGTAATTGCAAATTTCGGAAACCGCCTGTATTTAATACATTTCCTTTGTTCAAAGCCCCAATAATACAATTACTTGCCGCATTGAGGTAAATATGATAACCACTTCCCGTAGGAAAATCCCTGATCTCGAAACCATAAATTTCTGTTCCCGATCCTGCCGTAGCAATCTCAAAGCCTCTTGTTCTTGCGTTTTGCCCATCAATAATTACATTCGCATTCGTAAAACCTTCTTGCGAACTGCCATCGATAATAGCAGGATTGGAAACCGTAGGTAAATTAGCCGAAGTAACATTAATTTGGTACAAATCTCCTCTGCCATCTGTGCCTGTTTTGAGGGAAGTAGGAATCGAAAAGTCAATGTAATTTTTATCGGCGTTGCCATTACAATCCGTAATGGCTTGGCGCAAACTTTCTACGCCCGCATCTGCTGTATTTTTGACACGCACCGCCCAAAGGGGATCAAGCGTTGCTTCCACTGCCACAGATGCTCCTAAAGTTCCGCCGTTTGTTCCGCTTGCGTCTATTACGCTTTGGCTGCCGTGCGCATCGTCCATTCGCCAAAAAGAAACTGCACCATCGAGGGTAGTCGAAGACATATCGGAATAAATTTGAGCATTGGTACGAGCAGAAGCATAAATCCGCACTTCGTCTATTTGTCCTTTTAGATTTTGTCCTATTCTCAATGCGTCAGTGCTTGTATTAACGCTTGCGGCGGCATTGAACTGCTCCACCATTAAGCCATTTACATAAAATTTGACACCGTTGATAGCATTTGAAAAACTTACCGCCACATGATACCATTTGTTTTTTTCGGTAAGATGGTCGGCAATAGTTGTCCAAAGTTCTGTTCCTTGATTAAAGAAACTTAATTTTCCTCCCGCCTCTATTCGGAACTGATAGCCCGCCGTACCTGTCTTATTAATAATATCAACTATGCCTGTCGGAATTTCGCTTAGTTTTACCCAAGCCTCCAAAGTAAAATTATCGGTTAGTTGTAAAGAGGCATTATCGGGTACATTTACATAATCATCCACCCCATCAAAATACAAATTTCTATTGCCCACAGGCGCAGTCGGATACACTGCCGATGTTACATTAATGGTGGCAAAATCTGTAGCACCGCTAAAAGCCGTAGTGCCGCCATTAGTACCTGTGTTTACTTTCGTTCCATCTACTCCCGAAGTCTGATCCCAAGCCCTAAAAGTAATAGAAGAGGTATTTCCCACTGTCCCCGAAGGCACAAGGCGAACTCTGTTATTAGGGTCAGAGGCTAATAATAGCGAGTTAGCGGCACTTACCGTTCCCACCGCTGTCCATATTCCGCCATTATTGGTACTGTATTCCCATGTACCGTGAGTAGAATTAAGTGCGGTAATCGCAATGCCTTGCACTGCCGCCGCATCTACGTCCGTAATCATCACAGTCGGTAAGGCACTTGTTATTAATTCAGGAATCGTAATTCCTGTGTTATTAAGGTCATATTGCCCGATAGCCGGCAAAAAAGGACTTGCCGTAGCGTTCAAAACAGGGGCATCATTTATGCCCAAAACAATCAAAGAAGCAGTTTCGATATTGACACTGTAAGGCGTATTACCGCCATTGGTAGTAACATCTGCAATTCCGCCGTTTGTGCCTGCGGTTTGGTCCCAAGCCTGAAAAGTAATGGCGTTAGTAATTGTTCCGCTGTAATTAGGATTGGGTAAAAAACGAATTTTGGTATATAACTCATCTGAAGCCAACAAACGGGCGTTTGTAGGGCTTGGCGTAACAAAAGCCAGCCATGTTGTTCCGCCGTTGATTGAATATTCCCAAATTCCGTTCGTAAAATCCAAAGCCGTAACCGCAATGCCGGGACAGTTAAAATTAGCATCATTGATAATGACATTCAAACCCAAGCCGCTGTTCCGAAGTATTTGCGTAACTGCCGTACCCGGATTTGCCAAATCGCCTTCGTAGATTGCCGTCATAAAAGGCGAAGCCGAATTGTCCAATGCAGGGGCTTGATTAGGGGAAAGCGTATAAGCTATATTTTCTACTGCGCCCATATCCACTCCTGTCCCTGCCCCGCTGCCGTCTATTACTCTCGGATTGCCGTTAATGTCCAAAGGCAGAGGTTCGGCGGTATCCCCATCACCATCTATATCATAAGTATCGGCAGGTAAAGCCCCATTATTTCCACTATCAATGGTAGGAGTACAAGAAAAGGTACGATAATCGCGCCCATCCAAATCAAAAAAATAGGGATTTTGCCCATATAACATACCTGCTCCACAAGTCCCTTCTGGGCAACTTACTTCTTGCACGGAAGAATTACTTACATTCAAGTTGGCTGCTGTTCCTGTAAAACGATAACTATGCCCTGTTGATGAGGCAGTATTATTAAAAAAAATACTATTTTGAACAGTAATGCTTTGAACAGGGGCATTACCCGCATACCAACCCGCACCATTATTAGCCGTATTCCCTTCAAAAGTACAATTTGTAAGCGAAGGACTACTTACAGAGCTATCAAAAGAACCACTTGTGTATAATCCTCCACCAGTATTGGCATAATTATCCGAAAAAACGCAATTAATCAAAACAGGGTTGGCTTGAGTATCATTAAAAGAACTTCGTATGGCTAACCCCCCACCTTGCCCCGAAGCATCTAAAATACGATTGTTGATAAAACTGCAATTAATAAAAACAGGATTTACTTGGGAATTATTAAAAGCACTATACATGGAAATCCCACCCCCTTGCGCGCTTCCTGTAATACCCGCCACGTTGTTTCTAACTACAACATTAATAAAAACAGGATTACATACTGCTCCCACCCCACTACTCAATACTTGCATTCCACCCCCATATTCATTTGCCATATTTCCCTCTAAAAAAATATTTCGGAAGGTGGGTGTGCTTACATTCCCAGCTGCAACTGATCCATAAATCCCACCGCCCCAATCATCACTTGCTCCCGTAGCGGCACCTGCCGTAATAGTAAAACCATCTAATTCTCCGTTATGAGAGGCGTTCGGATAGGTTACTACGTGATAAGCATTACTTCCTACAATATTGGTATAATTCGTAATAATCGGTGTTTCTGTATCATTATTATCAATATCTCCGCTCAAAATAGTTCTGTTGGCCGGATTAGACAAATCCCTTGCCCCTATGGTAGCTTCTCCGTTAAAATGCCCATATATTTTGATATTCGCCTTGAATGGAAAACTTTTGGTGCGCGGATCGGCAGGTGTAGGGTTATAGGTTGCGTCTTTGGTAGGTTTATACACGCCCCTTGCTACCCATATTTCATCCCCTGCTGCGGCAGCTTGAATGGCATTGTGCAAAGCATCGACTCCCCTGTAAGCATTTGCCCACGAACTGCCGTCATTTAAACCTGCTCCCAAATTAATATCTACATATATGATTGCAGCATTTGTCTGAAGGTGCCACAAAAAAAGGAAGGAAAGAAAAATAAATCGGATTCGTATTGATTGTTTCATCGGACGTTGCGAAATTAACTAAAATTTAGGATTAGAATGATAAGTTATCGAAATAAAATAAATACATTAATTATATTATACTAATTTGATTATCAAAATGTTATACAATTTGGATGCGCCCAAAATTACGACCGCCCAAATATTAATACCAAACGTATTCACATATCATTTGGTTCGCCAGAAACGTAATTTTAAAGATTATCCCTAAAAACTTACTTTCATAAGTGCGAGCCGTGTTCAAGTTATTATTCATGATAAATACAATTTG
>CAZNYR010000124.1:5899-9368 GCA_964577275.1 uncultured Cytophagales bacterium
TGGATGTTATCGAAAATTATTTTATAAGTAATTGATTTATAAATATTTAGCGTAAAAGTTTACGAATGATTCAAAATTACAAAATAGGAAGCCAAAACAAAAAAATTATACTAATTTTAGGTCATGGTAAGCGAATCGAACTAAAAAATCTCATAGGAATTGTCTTTTCGGAACTATGTTAGTTTTAAGCCAGAAAGCAATATATTTTCAAATGGAAATTCGCTTCGCAAAAGTATGCTGAAAAAAAGCAACTATTTTATAGGATTTAATGAGTGATTCGGTCAATCAAAATAGGATGCTGGCAATATTTTTGCGAACCAAAGGACAAAACTATCGCCCAAATTTAATGACAAATGAGGCGGCGCAAGCAAAAAATCAATCAAAATTCGGCTACATTACCGTTATGAAAAAACAAATACTGCTTCTTTTTTTTGGTCTTCTTTCTTTTTTTGGGCTGACGGAATTGTGCGCTCAAACCCAAGAACGCTTAGTCAAAGGTCAAATTACTGACCAACGTGGACTCCCGATTTCGGAGGTCAAAATTTCCATTAATGATAGTCCGTATGCGCTTAGTGACCATCAGGGTATTTTTCGGGTGCTTTTGCCTCTGGATATGCTCGAACCCCAAAAAATTAATATTATCAAGGAAGGCTGGAAATATCGGGTCTGGAAAGAGGAAGACGGAATGCTCAAAATTATCCTAAAACCTACGCCGCATTTTTTGCGAGGACGAGTCATCAACGAATTTAATATGCCTGTCGAGGAGGCGAAAGTTTCGATTCGGGACGAAACACACCCTGCCGCCCGTGCCGTTACGGATGATAAAGGCGCATTTGCGATGCAATTACCGCGACACATCAAAATTAATGACAGTACACGCTTCATGGTGGATGGCGTGCGGGTAAGTGCCAAAGATGCTGTTTTTTTCAAAAATAATACATTTGTTTCCATAAAATTACATAGTGTCCAAACCGCCAGCGTAGCGCACGCCATTGTATACAACGAAAATATGCGCCCTGTCGAAGGCATCAAAGTTTTGGTCGATGGACAACCGCACATCACCGATGAACACGGCGAATTTACGCTCCGAAAAGGCAAAGAATTGGTCGTTACTGACCACAGCGAATTTGTCGTAGAGGGCTATCCGATTACCAAACTCGACTATGTGGATATTGATAATTATATGTATATCCATATCAAAACTGAAGGAACTGACCGTTATGTGATGGAAGATTCGACCTTTCTGGATTATACCCGAAAATTTAATTATGTCTTTAATCAACTCGAACTCGAAAAGCAATTATTAGCCGAAAAAAGTAATAAAATCCGAAAGGAAATCGAAAAAGTACAAAGCCGATTGACCCGCACCGACCTGACCGATAATCGGCGAGAAACTCTGAACGCTTATCTTGTCCGTTTGGAACGCGAATTGGTTGAAAATGAGGTCGCTTACGAAGATGCTCACGAAAAAACTAACGATGTACTCGGAAGGCTCAAATTGCTCATTTTGGAGAAAGATTCCCTGCATTCCGTAACTTCGGAGCATCTGGAAATTGCCAAAACCGAACACGAAGAAACCCGAAAAGATTTTAACCAAAAACTAATTCTGTTCCTTGTTATCGGAACAAGTTTGTCAATTTTATTATTCAATTTTTATCGGATGTCCAAGCGAATGTCCCGCCAAAAAAATCAGCTCGAAAACCAAAAAATGCGCCTCGAAGAACACGTCGAGGAAATCAATCGGAAAAGTGATGAAATGCAAGAAGCAAACGAAGAAATCCGAATCAAGAATGAAACCTTAGAAGTCCAAAAAGAAGAAATCGAACAGAAAAACGCTCACATTACCGCAAGCCTGACGTATGCCCGAAGGATTCAGCGGGCGATGCTCCCAAATTCCAAACAAATCAAACAAGTTTTCCCTGATTCCTTCGTCTTGTTCAAGCCTCGTGATATTGTTTCTGGCGATTTTTATTGGTTCTATCATCCTGATTCTGAACATATTGAAACCAATATTGCCTTGCAAGACCAGATGCAAAATAAAGCTATTATTGCCGTGGTGGACTGCACGGGGCATGGCGTTCCCGGTGGATTTATGTCGATGGTGGGCGATTCCTTGCTGAACCAAATTATCAAATTACAACGCATTTTTTCGCCAGACGAAATCCTTTCCGAACTCAATTCGGGCATCATTAGCACCCTCAAACAGGACGAAAACAAAAATCGAGATGGCATGGATTTAGCCATTTGTACGCTTGACCTCAAAGAAAAAAGCCTCGAATTTGCGGGCGCAAAAAATTCCTTAGTCTATATCCAAAATAACGAACTCAAAGAATTGAAAGGCGATAAAATGGCGATTGGCGGATTGCGTGCCAAAAATTCGACCTTCGTCAAACAAACCCTCAAGATTGATACGCCCACCGTATGTTATTTATTTTCAGATGGTTATCAAGACCAATTCGGTGGAAACGAAAATCGTAAATTCATGAAAAAACATTTACTTCAATTATTATTGAAAATTCATAAAGAACCTTTCGAGATACAGAAAGATATACTCGAAGAGACCCTCGAAGCATGGAAAAATGGGCAAAGACAAATTGACGATATTTTGTTAATTGGATTCAAAGTGAATAGTAACCTATAAAACTTGCCAAATTCCGAAAAATTGGCAAGTTTAGTACATTTGTGGATGAATAGAAGATTTCGATAAATTTTTAGATACGTTCCAAAACCATCGAAGATGCGCCACCACCGCCATTACAAATCGCCGCCAAGCCTACTTCTTTATTTTTTTGTTGCAACACATTGAGTAATGTCGTCAGGATTCGTGCGCCCGAAGCACCGAGCGGATGCCCCAAAGCCACCGCTCCGCCAAAGACATTGACCTGTTGGGGGTTCAGTTCCATGATTTGATTGAATGCCAAAGTTACGACCGAAAAAGCCTCATTAACTTCGTAGAAATCAACATCTTGCGCCGTCATTCCCGCCAATTTTAAGGCTTTCGGAGCGGCGATAGTTGGGGCTGTCGTAAACCATTCGGGTTCGTGTGCGGCATCGGCAAACGACCGAATTTTGGCGATGGGTTTTAAGCCCAGTTCTTGCACTTTTTCGGCACTTGCCAGAATCAAAGCCGAAGCCCCGTCATTGATGGTCGAGGCATTGGCAGCCGTAACCGTCCCATTTTTCGTGAAAACAGGGCGCAAAGACGGGATTTTCTCAAATTTCACATTCTTAAACTCCTCATCTTCAGTGATTAAGAGCGGGTCTTTTTTGCGTTGTGGCACTTCTACCGCCACGATTTCGGATTTGAATAATCCTGCTTGGGTGGTTTGTGCCGCACGTTTGTAGGATTCAACCGCAAAAGCATCTTGCTGTTGGCGCGTAATGCCATATTTTTCGGCGGTTGCATCGCCACAAACGCCCATCGCCTGCTGATTATAGACATCGGTCAAGCCATCGTGCAATAAGCCAT
>CAZNYR010000125.1:0-9365 GCA_964577275.1 uncultured Cytophagales bacterium
GGTTTTGTCCTGGTATTTTTGGTTTTCTGTAAAATTAAACAAAATTTCCCCAAATTGCAACTTACTGATAATCAGTTTAATTTCCCCAACTTTCACGGTCTAAACTCCGAAATTGAATGGCTTCAGCTAAATGATGGTTTTGGATATTTTCCGTTTCTGCAAGGTCAGCAATGGTGCGGGCAACACGCAAAATTCGGTCATAAGCACGGGCAGAAAGTCCTAATCGTTCCATCGCTTTTTTGAGCAGATTTTTGCCAGCCGTATCAATCGGACATATTTTTTTGACCATTTGTGAGGGCATGGTGGCATTGGAATAGACATTGGGAATTTCCTTGAATCGCTCTTCTTGGATTTGGCGCGCTTTTATCACGCGTTGTCGAATTTGTGCGCTGGTTTCGGTGGGGCGTTCGGAGGTCATTTCATCAAAAGAAACAGGCGTTACTTCAACGTGTAAATCAATTCTATCTAACAAAGGACCACTAATTTTATTCAAATAATTTCGGGCTTTACAGGGCTGTAACATACATTCTTTGTCGGGATGATTGTAATATCCACATGGACACGGATTCATGCTGGCAATTAACATAAAATTGGCAGGAAATTCGACCGAAGCCTTCGAGCGAGCAATATGCACTTTGCGGGCTTCGAGTGGTTCACGCAAATCTTCCAATACATTTTTCTTAAATTCTGGCAATTCATCCAAAAAAAGTACGCCGTTATGTGCCAACGAAATTTCGCCCGGCTGCGGAAAAGAACCTCCTCCGACTAAGGCGGCATAGCTAATCGTATGGTGTGGCGACCGAAATGGACGATTAGAAATCAACCCTGAATCTGAACCCAATTTCCCTGCTACGGAATGAATTTTTGTCGTTTCGAGGGCTTCGTGAAGGCTCAAAGGCGGTAAAATAGTCGGAATTCGTTTGGCAAGCATCGTTTTGCCTGCTCCGGGAGGTCCTATCATAATTGCATTATGCCCACCTGCGGCGGCAATTTCTAAGGCTCGTTTGATGTTTTCTTGTCCCTGAACCTGCGAAAAATCAGCCGAATATTCGTTTTGTTCATGAAAAAAATGGTCGCGCGTATCGTATTCGACAGGTTTTATCTGGATTGTGCCTTCAAAAAAACCAATCGCCTCCGCCAAATTTTCTACGCCAATGACCTCCAAATTATTCACAATAGCAGCTTCGTGTGTATTTTCGTTGGGCAAGACAAACCCTTTGAAACCTTGTTTGCGGGCTTCAATCGCAATCGGAAGCACGCCTTTGATAGGACGCAAAAGCCCATCGAGCGATAATTCCCCCATAATCAGATACTTATCTACCGAATCAGTCTGAATCTGTCCTGAAGCCTGCAAAATTCCGAGCGCAATCGTTAAATCATACGCCGAGCCTTCTTTCCTTACATCTGCTGGTGCAAGATTTATTAGTACTTTTTGACGTGGCATTTTGTATCCAAAAAATTTCATTGCCGATTCTACACGCTGTTCACTTTCTTTGACAGCACTATCAGGCAAGCCGACCATAAAAAATTTTGTCCCCTGTAACACATTGACTTCCACCGTAATAAGGGAAGCATCTACGCCATACACCGAACCGCCATATGTTTTTGAAACCATTACAGAAACTATTTTGATTGATTGCCAAATTCAATTTTAGCGCAAAAACTACCCAAAACCAAACGCATTCCGAAAATTATCTTATATTTTTAGCGATAAATTAGTACGCACCCAATTTTTTGGAATTATGAAATCAAAATTTATACTGTTTTTAGGATTAATTTATTCGCAAATTGCAATGGCACAGCTCCCAGAAGTAGCCAGCGGAACACTCCAACGTATCGAAAATTTCGAGTCCGAATATGTGGTGCCAAGAAATATAGATATTTGGTTACCAGATAGTTATGATGGAAAAACAAAATTTTCAGTTTTGTATATGCACGATGGACAAATGCTTTATGATGCCCAATCAACTTGGAACAAAAAAGCATGGGAAGTGGATGAAATCATAGCAAAACTCATCCAAGAAGGTAAGATTAAAAACTGTATTGTAGTCGGAATCTGGAATGCTGGGAAGTTTCGACACAATGAGTATTTTCCACAAAAGCCATTTGAATCGCTGACACCACTGCAACAGGATACGATTTATAAAGTAAACCGAAGCGAAAATAATCCACTTTTCTCTGCCAAAATTACATCGGATAAATATCTCAAATTTATTGTCAAAGAACTCAAACCTTTCATTGATGGCAAGTTTAAAACCAAAAAAGGACGTAAACATACGTTGATGATGGGTTCGAGTATGGGTGGCTTAATTTCGATGTATGCCATGTGTGAATATCCCAAAATTTTTGGTGGAACTGCTTGTCTTTCAACACATTGGACGGGAACGCACACAACTCATAACAATCCAATTCCTGCCGCATTTATAAATTATTTAGCTGAAAATTTACCTTCGCCCCAGTCGCACAAAATTTATTTTGACCACGGAACGGCTACGCTCGATGCGCTTTATCCTGCATACCAAAAACAAGTTGATGCGCTGATGCTAAGAAAGGGATTTACCGCCAAAAATTGGATTACCGAAGTTTTTGAGGGCGAAGAACACTCGGAAGAGGCTTGGCAAAAGCGTTTGCATATTCCATTGCAATTTTTATTAGAAAAATAAACTCATTTTAGAAATGATTCAATACTAAAATGATTGAAACATTACATTTACGTTTTTTAGTAGGATAACAAGATTTACAAGACGATGCCAAAATGAATCAGAATTTACGTTATTCTTGACGAATCGCTTATGTTGGTATAAATTACGATTAAAACTGTGATTATCAATAGTTTAAGACCAGCCAAATCTTCAAGACTTGGCTGGTTTAATATGCTTGATTATATCATTGAATATCAACCATTTGTATCACTGGGCAAAGTTTGAAAATGATATGGATTTGCGAGGTGTTTTTTGACTAAATATCAGTTCTCATCCAGACCTTGAACGACCCCATGGCTATGCCCAAATCATAATGTTTTCTGCCCTCCAAATTGAGATATTGTTCCAAATCCGTTACGCCAAATTCGTGGTCAAATTCGTTGTGATTGCCGATTAATCGCCATTTTCCTTCAGGAAACCAAACGTGATGAAACCACGCATCATGGTCATCGACATTTATCAAAACCATGATTTTATGAGCGACCAAATACCCCAATAAATGCCGATTAGCGGGTTCGATAAATTGATAATAATCATCGGAAACGGGTTCGGCTTGTCGAAAAACCTTGCCGTATTTGCTCATCCGAAATTTATTTAAGCCTTGCCAAAACAAATACATTTCCCGATAATTGCACCAGATTTCGTCTTCGTCAGGCGTTCGTCCTACGTTTTCCCAAATAAATTGGTTGGGCGCACGCAAGTTATAAGTATCTCGTTTGCCATGAATGTATGTTTTTGCGCCTTTCGGAAACGGAACATCTTTGACGATTCCTTCCATATCGCCCAGCCCTTTGCTCCGCAAAATTTCTGTTCCGCCATGATTCACAATGGGTCCCAAGGTAGTATAAAGCAAGACCGCCGCAATCTTAATGCGCTCTTCCTCAACGCCATAGCGTCCATCTCGGTTGAACTTGGCAAATCGGTCAGCTAACGCCCAATTATCGTGAATATCCAAATAACTGATGCCACTCAAGGGCGTTTTATCCTCCCAAAATTTATTCGCCAAAGCTGTTTTTACTTCATCTCGTTTGTCGGGATTTCCACCTGCAAAACCTCGGTCGTGTTTTTTGTTGTGTGGCACGCCTGTGTGTCCTTTGTACGCATTTCGGGAGGCATCCTGAAAAAACATAATTGGTGCATCGTGTTTGTACCAATCCCAAGATGGATTCGCCTCAAAATCGGGGTCAGTCGAATCAATCCATGGCTCGCCATAAATAATAATATCTTCGCCTAAGGCTTGCCGAAGTGCTTTAAGTGTCTGTTTATCAACTTGTCCCGCCAAATCAATTCGGAAACCATCAATCCCGAATTCTTCGATAAAATGTTTGCATTGGTCAATTAACCAACGTTGCACCATAGGACGCTCTTCGGTCTTGACTTCGTTGCCGTAACCGCCGATATGCTTAAAATTTTTGGTGCGATAATAATACAATTTGTCGATGGCATTGAAATGGAAAAAATTGTATGCGCCATCCATATTTTCGCCCGTATGATTGGGGACAATATCAATAATGACCGCCATATTTTTATCATGAAAAGCCTGCACCAAATCCCGAAATTGATTGCGTTGCGCCCCGTATTCGGTGTTTTTTTGGCGATAGCGTGTTTCGACCGCAAAGGCGTGCGTGGTGCGGTAGCCCCATTGATAATTCTCTTGGGCAATGCCTAATTTTTGCATAATTGGATCATCTTGGAAGGCTTTTTTCCATGATTCGGTCGGATAATGCAAATATTCTTGCATGGGCATCAAATGCACGACATTAATCCCTAAATCGACCAAATAATCAAATCCAATTTTAAATCCTTTTGAATTGCGTAAATTCGGTTTTGTCATCGCCGGAATAGTGCCTTTTTCGTCATCTTTGACGGGCAATAAATCCGTAAAATCCTGAATATGAACTTCATACGCAATCATATCCTCGTGTTTCGGAATACCATTTTGGAGTGGCGTAGCGGGTTTGGTACGTTCCCAAACGCGGCATTTCCCCCACGTATCGACCACCACCCGACAGTAGGGGTCAGAAATATGGCAGGGGTTTGATTCATAAAAATAATTTCCCGGCTCGACTGCGCCATGCACCGTATAATCGTAATAAATGCCATGCAAATTGCCTTCGATAACCGTTTCCCATACGCCGTTTTGGTCTTCTCGGAGTTCGATAATATCGTAGGCTTCGGTATCTTCAGATTCGTGATACAAATACAATCGGACAGAACTCGCACGGGGCGCAAAAAGTCTAAAAATGGTATAATTTCCGTCATCAATTACATTGGCACCCAATTCTTTATTGGAATACATTTCCCGAAACCAGCCATCGTAAGCACAATGCGTATTGAGATGTTTGGACGGAATTTCGAGAAAATACGCCCGTTTTAAGTCCAGATTTTTGGCTGGCACCACCAGAAATTCCTCTTCGGTATTGGGCAAAACGGCTTCGATTTCGTATTCTTGTCCGTTGATATCCAACAATTTATAAAATTCGGGCAAAAGTGGACGCTCAAATCCCTCGACTCTCGCCCAGATAGATTTGGGGCGTTTGAGTTCGGCTTTCAAAATCAGAGGCAACGTATCGGAAATAATCGCCAGATTGCCATTCCGATTGTTAGGCGCATGAAGTGGATTGCCCCATTCCGAAATAATGCTTTCCGAATCGGGGTCAAAATGTTCAATCTTAAACTTAAATTCGGTATAACCTGGCACCACATGAATATCCGCATTATCGAAGGAAAGCATCCAAACATCATCGTTCATTTGATGCAATTCCCATTTTTCACGTTCCTCATCTACCCACCAGTTGCGAAACGAGCCTGTCAGCACGATGCTCACGGGACGAATGCCGTACAAACGGGCATCATAGATGAAATACGTCAGATTATTTCGGAGTGCATACCCCATACGGAACTCATAGTCCGTAATTCCTTCGACTGAATCGGAGATAATCATGGTTTTTTTCAGGTTTAATCTTTCGATAATTTCAGGCGCAATATACGTGGATTCTACGAGTTCTTTTGACAAAAAAGCATATAAAGCGTAAGGATTACACTAAAACTGATGCCGATGCCTTCATAGAAGTTGTTTTTTCATGATTTTTCGGTTACTTTCGTTCATCCAATCATTTTCAATTTTTAGCCTTCGTTCCTCTTGATTTTCAGTAAATTATGAATCATCACTTCAAAATATATCGCTCTTCGGCTGGCTCAGGAAAAACTTTTACGCTAACCAAAGAATACATCAAACTAATTTTGGTATCGCCCGCCTCCGATACGGGTTTTCAGCCCGATTATTTCCGTCATATCTTGGCGATTACTTTCACAAATGATGCCGCCAACGAAATGAAAGAGCGGATTGTTAGGCAATTAGAACAAATTTCCGAACTGCAACCCACCGACAAAGACCCATTTTTTGATGCTGTAGTCGATGAAATCAATACCGAATATCCGCAGAAAATAACACGTAAAGAACTGATTTTGAGGGCTAAAAAAATCTACGAAAAATTGTTACATAATTATTCCGACTTTTCGGTCAGCACCATTGATGCCTTTAGCAATCGCATTGTGCGTTCGTTTACCAAAGACCTTAATTTGCCTTATAATTATGAAATCCAACTAAATACCGAAGACATCCTAACCGAAGCCTCCGATGAACTTCTTGCCCGAACAGGGCGACCTCACGAAAAGGAAATCAGTCGGTTACTGCTCGAATTTGCCCGAAAAAATGCCGAAGAATCCAAAAATTGGAATCTGGAATTTGCTTTGAAAGATTTTGGACAAAACTTATTTCGGGAAGAAACCGAACCGCTTATTCGACAACTCGGAAATTTGGATAAAACCAAGTTTCAGGAAATTCGTCAGAAATTATTTTCGTACCGAAATGGCATTTTAAATCAACTCCTCGAATTGGGCAAAACAGGATTTGAACTCATTGTAAATCAAGGAATTGATGAAAAAAAAATGTACTACGGCGCAAATGGAATTTATGGATATTTTGAAAAAAATGCCAATCCCGATAAATTTGACTTTTCTAAGAATCCAAATTCTTATGTTCAAAAAACGATTCAGGAAGATAAATGGATTTCTGGCAAGGCTTCCAAAGCCGATGAGGTCAAAATTGATAGCATGAGCCAAGAATTATTCCAGCTTTTCCACGAAATCGAGGAGATTCGGGAACGAGAAAAAGCCAATTTCATCCTGATTTCCAATATTTTGCCACATATTTATTTGCTCGGCACGATTCACGAATTGGGCAAACAAACCGAAACCCTGATGCGCCAAAAAAATCAAGTGCATATCAGCGAATTTAATCGAAAAATTAATCAAATAATTGAAAATGAACCAGTACCTTACATCTATGAAAGACTTGGCGAACGCTATCGACATATTTTGATTGATGAATTTCAGGATACGTCAGTCATGCAGTTTCATAATTTGCTACCACTCATGATTAATGCCTTGGGATTCAGTCATTTAAGTATGATTGTGGGTGATGCCAAGCAGTCGATTTATCGTTGGCGAGGCGGCAATGCCGAATTAATCGTCAGTTTGCCTCAAGTGCCGACACTCGCCGAAAATTCAGGAATTAAGTCCGAAGCAGAAGTTTTGAAAGTCCAAGCCAATCCACAAAATCTAAGACGAAATTGGCGAAGCAAAGAAAATATTATCCAATTTAATAATCAGTTTTTTGAGTGGCTTCGGGATGGTTTTTTTGGAACAGAATATCAAACTTTAAAGGCTTATTATCAGGAAGTTAGACAAGAAACAAACCAAAATCGAGGCGGTCATGTCGAACTGACTTTTTTGAATAAAGACCAAACCGATACGCAATCGGCGACCTTCGGAAAAGTATGGGAAATTGTACTTGACCTGACCGAAGATTTGGGATTTGCCTACAAAGACATCGCCATTCTGACCCGCACCAACGCACGGGCTTCCTATCTGGCGGAGGAATTTATCAAACGCAAAGTTCAGGTCATTTCGAGCGAGTCGCTTTTGCTAACTGCCTCCCAAAAGGTCAAGTTTGTGGTCAATTTTATGCGAATTTTGGCACAACCCATGAATCCTATCGCCAAATCCGAATTATTATATTTTATTTATGGACATTTCAGCCAAGAATTAGGCGTTGAAAATCTGAAAGTTACGGGCGAAGTACATACCGAAATTGGCGAAATCAGCAACCAACACAAGTTCAGTGATTTCATGAAATATATTGCCAAAAAAACGGGTGTTTCCTTGAGTTTCAGGGCGTTACAATATTTGTCGATTTATGAAATTGCCGAAGAGTTCATTCGTGTTTTTGAATTGAACCGACAGAATCAAGAACAAATTTATTTGCAAAAAATGCTGGATGTGATGCTGGATTTTTCGTTACGAAAAGGCGGAAATTTGATTGATTTTATTGAATTTTGGGACAAAAATGCCCATAAAATTTCAGTTAGCACGCCAGAAACAGGCAATGCAATTCGGATTATGACCCTTCATAAATCAAAGGGATTGGAATTTCCTGCTGTCATTTTGCCCTTTGCCGATTGGGATACGACCCCAAAAAATACGGCTAAAATGTGGGTAAATTGGGAAAATAATATTGTGCCAGAACTCAAAACTGTCATTTTGCCCGTCAAACACGAATTGTTAGAAACCGTTTTTGCCCCAGATTATGTACGAGAACGAGAAGCCGTTTTTATTGATGCTATAAATATGCTTTATGTGGCGATGACGCGCGCTGCCGAAAAATTATTTGTCATTTCTTCGGTCAAATCAAAGATACGGGAAATCAAAACCATAGGCGAAATCTTGAAAAATTATGCTGAAAATCAAGAAAATAGCATCATAAATATAGATGATAATGAAGATTTTTGGGAATATATTTTGTACGAAGACCGTGCGCCAAAAGATAAAACAAAAGAGAAATCTGAATATCAAAATTATTTGTTAAACCATTTTTTGAGTACCGAATGTCGGGATAAATTACGGATGCGCCGAGATGAGGTAGGGCAGGATGAAAAACGTATTTCGATTGCCGATTTGTATTCGGACAGAAAACAAGGAATTTTGATACACAAAGCCTTTGAATACGTCCGATTTCGGGATGATGTGCCGCACGCCGTCAGGCGACTGATGAACGAAGGATTGATTACTGAGCAGGAAATCGCTCCTTTGACAACTAAAATGTTAAAAATTATAGATTTGCCAGCTATTAAATCATTGTTTGAAAAATCGGAAAAACGTAAAATTCGTAATGAACGAGATTTGTTAATTTATTTGAGTGGCAAAGGCGCATCAGCAAAATCACACCAGATTTATCGTCCCGACCGAGTCATTTTTGAGGATGATAAAGTGATTTTGGTGGATTATAAAACGGGACGTAAAGCCGGTATTCATCAGCAACAAATCAACGAATATGCCTTGCATTTTGAGAAAAATGGGTTTCAGAAAATAGATAAGTTCTTGATTTACACTGAAATACCCGAAGCCGTAAAAATAAATTAAAGAAATTTATCAAAAAAAAATACTTTTCGTTTAGAGGTAATTTTTGGGATTATTCATGTTTTTTCGGAAAAATATTTGGTAATTTCTAAAAACCAACGTAGCTTTGCATCGCAAAAAGATAGGACAGCAAAAAAGGAGTTTTAGCTCAGTTGGTTCAGAGCATCTGCCTTACAAGCAGAG
>CAZNYR010000126.1:0-9282 GCA_964577275.1 uncultured Cytophagales bacterium
TAAAGACTTGGCAGGTCTTGAGTAGCCGTATATTAAATTTTCAATGATGAGGGTTATTTTTTGCAAAAATGATAATGCTGTTTTGGCGGCGAAACATGGGGCAAATGAGTTGATACTGATTGGATTAGAGATGGGGCAAATAATTGTTAATATAATTATTAATTAAATATACTTTTGCTAAAAAACGACTTTATGAGGCAAAAAATGACATAAATCGGTAAAAAGATACAACCAAATAGCGTAACAACTATCATTAAGACATGAAATATTTTTGGGTGTTGCGACTAAGAAAAGAGAATAAAGTTTGTCTAAAATTGCGTGATTTCTAAACTTTTAACAGAAATGTCAATTTTCGTGTAGTTGAAAATTTTGGTCGCTTTTTATAAAATATTAGCTGTATAATGAATTAAATGTTATGAGTTTGCTAATAAAAGTGCGTTTTTATTATTAAATTTACAATGGCGATATGGTTTTTAGAATTACTTTCATTTTCATTTGGCTTATAGATATTGCTACATTTGCTTATGCTTCATGTGAAGCGAATTTTAAATTTTATCTAACCTGTACAATTTTATGAAACATTTATTACGCATTATGAGCTTAGTGCTTTTTGTTGTAGGAAGCACTTATGCGCAGCAGACTGTAAGTGGTACAGTAAAATCGGGCGAAGACCAATCTTCATTAATTGGAGTGAGCGTTTTGGTCAAAGGTACTTCGCAAGGTACCGTTACGGATACTGACGGGAAATACTCGATTTCGGTAGAAGGACCAGAGGCAGTTTTGGTTTTTAGTTATGTCGGTTTTACGAACCAAGAAGTTACGGTAGGAAATCAATCAACGATTGATGTTACGCTTGCGCCTGATGACAAATTATTGGAAGAGGTCGTGGTAACGGCTTTGGGCATCGAACGAGATGAGCGTTCCTTAGGGTATTCGGTACAGACCGTGGACGGAGCGGATTTGGCTGAAACTAAGGAAGTAAACTTAGTAAACTCCTTGCAGGGAGCGGTTGCTGGCGTGCAGATTCAAGGCACGACAGGCAACTTGGGCGGTTCATCACGGATTACGGTTCGGGGTGTAAACTCATTCTTGGGCAATAACCAGCCCTTATTTGTAGTGGACGGCGTTCCGATTGATAACTCGAACTATGCAACTAATGCACAGCAAACGGGTTTTGGTGGCGGTTCATACGATTATGGGAATGCAGCACAAGATATTAACCCTAACGACATCGAAACCATGTCGGTTTTGAAAGGTTCTACGGCATCGGCTTTGTATGGTAATCGTGGCGCAAACGGCGTAATTTTGATTACGACCAAAAGTGGTAAAAAGAAGAAAAAAGGCTTAGGGATTAGCATAAATTCAAGTTTGACCTTTGATAACGCAACTCGGATGATTCCGCACCAACGAGAATATGGCGGTGGCGGTATCAACCCGAATACGGCAACGGGTTTTGATGAATTTACCGATACGAATGGACAAAATTATTTGGCTCCTCAATACGGAAAAGATGGTGCTTGGGGTCCGAAATACAATTCGAGTTTGAACGTAAGACATTGGGATTCATTCGACCCTGATGCGTCAAACTATCGAGAAACTCGACCTTGGATTGCTCCTGCTAATGATTATACAACGTTCTTTGAAACAGGACAAACATGGAATAATTCCATTGCATTTACAGGAAATAACGACAAAGGTTCGTTCCGATTGGCATACACCAACTTAGACCAGAAGGGAATCATGCCTAATAGTGGAATGCAACGAAATACGGTTACGTTGAATAGTGCCTACAATTTGACTGAAAAATTAACAGTAACGGGCGCAGGTAGTTTTGTAGTTACGGAAGCAAACGGGCGAACAGCCACAGGCTATGACAACCGAAATCCTTTGCAAGGTTTTACGCAGTGGTGGCAAACTCAATTAGACTTTGACCGTCTGCAAAATTTTGAAAATGTAGATGGTTCGCAAGCCTCATGGAACAGAGGTGCATGGAATGATGGTTCGCCACGTTATTTTGATAATCCGTATTTTGTGCGGTATCGATTTTTGCAAGAAGACCGAAGAGACCGATTTTTTGGTAATATTGGGGCAACATACGAAATCGTTGAAGGCTTAACGGCAGCGGTTAAAATCTCTACGGATAGTTATTCTTTCCAATTACGAGAAGCACGACCTATCGGCTCGGTGGATGTGCCTGAATACCGAGAACAAACTCGAACTTTCCGAGAAACTAACGCAGATTTCCGATTGTCTTATGACAAAAAAATCGGCGATGATATTTCTGTGAATTTCATCTTGGGTGCGAACCGAATGCGACAAGCAAATACAACCATCACGGCACAATCTACCACTGGTCTGAATATGCCTGATTTTTATAATATAGCCAACTCGGCAGGTACGCCTGATATTTCTACGTATACCCGAAACTACGGTATTAATAGTATTTATGGTTTGGGTTCATTCGGATACAAAGGCATGGTTTTTGTTGATGTAACCCTTCGTCAAGACCAATCTTCGACCCTTCCTGCTGGGAAGAATACCTACGTGTATCCTTCGGTAACGGGTAGTTTTGTATTTAGTGAATTGCCAGCATTGGCTAATTCTAATGTATTGTCATTTGGTAAAATTCGGGCAAGTTATGGTACTTCTGCCAACGATGCCCCAGTTTATACTTTGACCGATACTTACGAGCCGATTGTTCCCGGTTTGGGGAGTTTCCCACGAGCTGGCTTGCCAAATGCCAAAAACAATGCGGACTTGAAACCTGAACGAACGAGCGAAATCGAAGTTGGTATGGATGTTCGATTCTTGAACGGTCGAGTTGGCGTGGATGTCGCTTATTTTGACAAAACCACCACTGACCAAATCTTTAGTGTTGCTACTTCTTCGATAACAGGTTATACTTCACGAACAATCAATGCGGGTTCGATGCGAAATAGTGGTATCGAATTAATGATTAATGCGACACCAGTCGAAATCGGTGATTTTGCGTGGGATTTATCATTTAATTTTGCCCGATTACGAAACGAAGTCGTTGAACTGACCGAAGGCGTAAACTCTATTAACTTGGGTTCGACTTGGGCAGCGGAATTACGAATCAATGAAGGCGACCCATATATGGCTATCTACGGACAGGATTTCGTTTATGATGATAACGGAAAACGAGTTGTAGATGAAAACGGAGCGTATAAATTTACCGATAACCGCGTATTTTTAGGTTCGGCAATGGCTGACTTTACGGGCGGTATCCGAAATACTTTCCGTTGGAAAGGACTTTCGGCAAGTGCCATGGTTGATTTCCAAAACGGTGGTGCAGTTCACTCGACTTCTTTGCAATGGGCGCATTATTCAGGTATGGCTCCAGCTACGGCAGCCATGCGAGATGGACAAAATGTGCGTGAAGTCGGTATGATTCTCGATGGCGTGAAAGAAGATGGTTCTGTAAATGACATTACTATCGACCCTCAAAGTTTTTATCAGAGCTATTGGAGACGTGCTGCCTTGTATTTCTATGATGCCAGTTTCGTCAAATTGCGTGAAGTACGAGTAGGTTATACCGTACCCAACAGTTTGTTAGGAAACTTGCCCTTGAAGAATGTACGCATCGGCTTTATCGGACGAAACTTAGCGGTATTGTCTGCTAACCTTCCTTATCTCGACCCACAAATGGTTACGGGTTCGGGCAACTTACAAGGTTTAGAAAATGCACAAACACCTGCTACTCGTTCGTATGGCTTTAATGTAGGTTTCGATTTCTAAAATATGCCGTGCATATTTTGGCTGAAAAACAGGTTAAGATAATAATTCATACCAGTGCGATGATAATTTGTTTTATCGTACTGGTCATTTTCCAGCCTGTTTTCAAAACTTATCCACATTAGTAGTTTAAATAATCAAAATCGAAATTAACAATGGTAAAATTTAACTGGAAAAAAAATATATTGGTGTTGGCTGTGGTATTGGGAGCAGCTACTTCGTGTGATAATATCGAAGAATTAAATATCGACCCCAACGAACCCACCACCACAGACCCTTCATATTTGATGACGCACGCCCAATTTGGGCTTTCGACTCAATTTGGCGACCGTGCCATGAATATTGAAGGTCCGATGTTGTTTGTGCAACACGTAGGACAAAACGAATACGCAGAAGATTCACGATTTGTCCTTGATGGTGCAAGTTGGAATACATCTTGGGATTACGTGTTTGCAGGTTTTAATGGAGCTGACCCCCAGAATCGGTGGGGCGGACTTTCCGAACTCAAAAAAGCAAAGGAATTGGTTGCCGAAACATCGTTTAGTGATGCCCGAAAAGCAAACATGAACGCCGTATTGGACATCATGATAATTTGGGCATTCCACAACATGACCGATATGTGGGGCGATATGCCGTATTCGCAAGCCTTAGATATTACGATTCCCACGCCTGCTTACGATTCGCAGGAAGCTATTTATACTTCCATGATTAGTAGTTTGACTACGATTGCGGGTTCGATTGATGCCAGTCAGCCCGGTTTTGCCTCTGGCGATGCCGTTTATGGTGGCGACATGGCAATGTGGAAAAAATTTGCTAATTCCTTGAAACTCCGAATTGCTATGCGAATGGCTGACGTAAATTCTTCGGCAGCACAAGCAGCGGCAAGTTCGGCAATTAGCGGGGGCGTATTTACTTCAAATGCAGAATCTGCCGCTTTCAAATATACTTCCACAGCCACAACGGCAAATCCTTTGTTCATTGATATTACTTTGGATAATCGAGATGATTTCAGTATCACAACCGTTTTGTTGGATTATTTGAATCAAACCAATGACCCTCGATTGCCTATTTTTGTCAAGCCAAACGGCGAGGGCGAATACGTGGGAATGCCTCCTGGATTATCTGATAATGAAGCCTTTAGCTTGCAATCGAAAACCTCTCGACCCGGCGATGCCACCCGTGCGGCTGATTTGCCCGGTTGTTGGCTGACTTATGCCGAAGTGGAATTTTTCTTGGCAGAAGCTAACGAGCGTTGGGGAATTGGTGGAAATGCCGAAACGCATTACAAAAATGCCATCACCGCTTCCATGAATCAATGGGGAATTACTGACCAAACTGCCATCAATAATTACATCAATGGTGTATCTTATAGTTCGTTTGGTTCTTGGAAAGAAGCAATCGGTACGCAAAAATGGGTTGCCCTTTATGGACAAGGCGGAGAAGCATGGGCGGAATGGAGACGACTCGATTTCCCTAAATTGCAAGTGCCTGCGGCGGCTTTTATTCCAATGATTCCTGTTCGCTTACATTACCCAACAAACGAATTTGGTACGAATGAAGCAAACGTTTCGGCAGTCGGTGTGGATGGTATGGAAACCAAACTTTGGTGGGACGTAAACTAATCGGTTATCGGTTATCGGTTACACATCAAAATCATTTCTTTAAACAAGATTTTTACCAAAGCGACCCCAAAATTCTGGGGTCGCTTTGCTTTGATATAATTTTTCTTATTTTTTTTATAAATACTCTGCACGCATAACAATTTTTTTTTATCTTTGTCATCAGTGTTATGCACGCATAATAAACCAAAATTCTAAATCTATCGTTTTCATTCCGAACCAATACTTGATTTTAAAAAACACCGTCATGGAAAAAACAGAAAAAACACAAGCCATTAAAGGTGGCGAATTTCTTATCCGAGAAACCAACGCCCACGACATTTTTATCCCCGAAGAATTTAGCGAAGACCAAATGATGATGGCAGAAGCAACTGCCGACTTCATCGAAAAAGAAATTACGCCTCATGTCGAACGAATGGACGGCATGGAAGCTGGCTTTATGCGTTCTCTTCTCGAAAAGGCTGGCGAATTAGGACTTTTAGGCGTTACTGTTCCCGAAGAATACGGCGGACTCGGCATGGATTTCAATACGTCCATGTTGATTGCTGATTATGTCAGTTCAGGTGGCTCATTCTCAACCGCTTATGGCGCACACACGGGCATCGGCACTTTGCCCATTTTGTATTACGGCAACGAAGAACAAAAATCAAAATATCTCCCCAAATTAGCCTCTGGCGAATGGGCGGCGGCTTACGCTTTAACTGAACCCAACGCAGGTTCAGACGCTAATTCAGGCAAAACAAAGGCTGTCTTGAATGATGCAGGAACACATTACCTGATTTCTGGTCAAAAAATGTGGATTTCCAATGCGGGTTTTGCCGATTTATTTATCGTTTTTGCCAAAATCGAAGACGATAAAAACCTGACGGCTTTCATCGTAGAAAAAGAATACGGCGGAATTACCATCAATGACGAAGAAAAAAAATTAGGCATCAAAGGCTCTTCGACTTGTCAAGTATTTTTTAATGAATGTCCAGTGCCTGTCGAAAATATGCTTTCCGAACGCCAAAACGGTTTCAAAATCGCCGTCAATATTCTCAACATCGGACGAATCAAATTGGGCGTGGGCGTAATTGGCGGTTGCAAAACTATCCTCAAAGATGCTACGCAATACGCTATCGAACGAAAACAATTTAATACCTCTATCGCTAATTTTGGTGCAATAAAAAGTAAAATTGCTCGAATTGCTACCAAAACTTACGCCACGCAATCGGCTTCGTACCGAGCAGGTCAAAATATTGACGATAAAACCGCCGACCTCATCGCAAGCGGAATGCCTGAAGCCGAAGCCAAACTCAAAGGCGTGGAGCAGTTTGCCATCGAATGTGCAATTATCAAAATATTAGGTTCGGAAGTACTTTCTTACACCGCTGACGAAGGCGTACAAATCTACGGCGGAATGGGATTTTCTGAAGATGCGCCTATGGCACGAGCCTACCGTGATGCCCGAATTACTCGAATTTATGAAGGCACAAACGAAATTAACCGAATGCTTTTGGTCGGGATGATTGTCAAACGTGCCTTGAAAGGCGAATTAGACGTAATGACCCCCGCCATGGCAGTAGCACAAGAACTGACTGGAATCCCGTCATTTGAAACTCCTGATTTGAGCCAATTATTTGCCGCCGAAAAACTCGTGTTGCAAAATCTCAAAAAAGCAATTTTGATGGTTGCTGGGCGTGCGGTGCAGGTTTTTCAAGCCAAATTGAATGACCAACAAGAAATCTTGATGAACATTGCCGATATGATTATCGAGGTTTATACCGCAGAATCAACGATTTTAAGAACTGAAAAACTCATCGCTACGCGGGGCGAAGATGCCTGCCAAGCACAAATGAATATGGCTAAAATTTATCTTTATGAAGCCACCGACAAACTGAACTCCGCTGGGCGTGAGGCGATTGCCTGCTTTGCCACAGGAGATGAACAAAAAGTGATGTTGATGGGTATGAAGCGATTTACAAAAATTGACCCAATTAATCTTCGTGATGCACGCCGACAAGTGGCGGATGCCGTCATTGAAAAGGGCGAATACTGTTTCTAAGTCTGTTTATTTTTCATATATGGTGGAATTGAGTCTGGCAACTTTGTCAGACTTAATTTTTGTCCATATTTCCCAACAAAATTTGGTCATAAATTATTGATTATCAAGCAATTCTATCATCTTAAAATAATTTAAGTTCGTATTGTGTATTGCTTGATTCTTTGAATCAAACACAAGATTTTTGCCCAAATCAAAAGAACTTTCTTAATTTGCGTCTGGCTAAATCATACAAAATCAAAAAGATAACCATATGAAAATTGTTGTGCCAATGGCAGGGCGAGGTACTCGGATGCGTCCCCACACTTTGACTGTTCCAAAACCCTTGACACCCATAGCGGGAAAGCCTATCGTACATCGACTTTTGGAAGATATTGCCAAAGTATGTCCGACAAAAATTAAGGAAATTGCCTTTATTATTGGTGATTTTGGCGCAGAAGTAGAGCAACAACTCATACAAATTGCCCAAGAATTAGGCGCAAACGGCAAAATTTATTATCAAGAAAATCCGCTCGGAACAGCTCATGCCGTCTGGTGTGCGCGCAAATCCCTGAACGGAAATGTAATTGTGGCTTTTGCCGATACGCTCTTTCGGGCTGATTTTCAGCTTGATACACAACAGGACGGAATTATATGGGTGCAGAGTGTGCCTGACCCATCTGCTTTTGGTGTCGTCAAAATGGAAAACGGATACATTACCGATTTTATCGAAAAACCTAAAACTTTCGTTTCCGATTTGGCAATTATCGGAATTTATTACATGAAACAAGGCGAAATCTTACGCCAAGAACTCGATTATCTCATCGACCATCAGGTCATGCACAACGGAGAATATCAGCTCACCGATGCCCTCGAAAACATGAAAGAAAAAGGCATGAAATTAGTTCCCGGAAAAATTCAGGAATGGCTCGATTGCGGAAACAAAGATGCCACCGTGAATACCAATCGTAGGTATCTTGAATTTATTAAAGACACCGATTTGATTGCCAAATCTGCCAAAATCGAAAATGCCGTCATTATCCCGCCAGTTTATGTGGGCGAAAATGTCGAACTCTATAATTGTGTGGTCGGTCCGCACGTTTCGATTGGAGATGGTACACGAATCGAACATTCGATGATTAAAAATTCGATTATCCAACAAAATACGCACATCGAAAATGCCAATATGCAAAATTCGATGATTGGGAATCATGTCAAATATTTTGGGAATGCTTCCGATTTGAGTATCGGAGATTACACTACCGTAAAATAAACCCCCGTTTTTCAGCAGATAGCACCACAGTTTTAAAGAAAAATTTTCATAATATTTAGAAATATTATGAAAATTTTTCTTTGAATTATCCTAATTCTTCTTGAGTTTATCCCCAAATTCTTGCTCAAATTTATGAATTTTCGGATTAATGACCACCGCACAGTAGGACTGGTTCTGATGCGTATTATAATAATTTTGGTGGTATTCTTCGGCAAAATAAATTTTCTCAAACGCACGCACTTCCGTTACGATAGGCGCATCAAAAACTTGCTTTTTAGTCAATTCTGCAATCAGTTTATTGGTTTCAAGTTCCTGATTTTCAGAATGATAAAAGACAACCGAACGATATTGCGTGCCTACATCGTTGCCTTGCTGATTGCGTGTCGTAGGGTTGTGCGTCTTAAAAAAGACCATCAAAATTTCTCGAAAACTAACGATTTTGGGGTCAAATTGGATTTGAACCACTTCGGCGTGTCCCGTATTTCCTGAACACACTTCATGGTAGCTCGGATTGGGTAATTGCCCGCCAGAATACCCTGAAACAACGGATTTTACGCCTTTCAAGCGTTGATAAATTGCCTCAACGCACCAGAAACAGCCACCGCCAAGCGTTG
>CAZNYR010000127.1:0-9254 GCA_964577275.1 uncultured Cytophagales bacterium
GAACGGTCTTATTTCTGGGCATTTTAATTCATAAAATACCAACCGCCATGACGATAGTTTCGATTTTTGTTGCCAAATATACCCAAAAACGATGGGCATTTCTGGGCTTATTCGTTATGGTTTTGGCAACGCCTTTAGGGATATTTATGCACGAATATCTGGCTCAAAATCAGTTTCTTACCCAAGAATCTGGACAAATTTTATCGGCTTTGGTGGCGGGAAGTTTTCTGCATGTCGCTTCGATTTTATTTTTCAGTTCCATGCACGAAAACACGACCCAAAAATACCGTAAATCTATCCTCATTATCACAGGAACAGCAATCGGAATGGCAAGTGAATACCTTTTTTAGCCCAAAAACCAAACTTTTTGCAGAAACAGGGCTTTTTTTGTTTGGAAAATCCTTTTCTTGTATGGATATTACAAAATCTTAAATCAATTAGACCAATGGAGCGACTTGATGAACTGAAAGCCTTGCTTTCTATGCCCAGAAAGATAACCATTACCTGTCATCAGAAGCCAGATGCCGATGCCTTGGGGTCGGCTTTGGGATTGGCAAATTATTTCAAAAAAAAACAACACGATGTCTGCGTAATTGTGCCAACAGATTATCCCGAATTTTTGTTCTGGATGCAAGGAAATGACCAAGTCGTGATTCATAACGAAGAAAAACCCGACATCTCTGCCCAAATTTTTGCCAATGCCGAACTTATTTTTTGTTTGGACTTTTCCGACCTCAGACGAGTAGCCCCATTAGATGCCTATATTTCAAAGGCACAAGCACCGATTATATTGATTGACCATCATCAAGGCAAAGTAGATTTTGCCACGCACGAATTATGGACTCCCCACGCTGCGGCAACGGCAGAATTGATTTATGATTGGATTGCTTTATTTGATGATATTGACCTGATAGACAAGGAGATAGGCTCGTGTTTGTATGCAGGAATCATGACCGATACAGGGTCATTTAAGCACGCCAGCACCTCGGCAAAAGTACACCGAATGACTGCCCAGCTCATCGAAAATGGCGTGGATGCCGCACGGGTTCATCGGGACGTATATGACATGAACTCGCTGGATAGATTACGATTCTTGGGATTCTGCCTCCAAAACCGACTGACGCTATTGCCGCAATATCAGACCGCTTATTTTGCCATTACCGACCAAGACCTCAAGGCATATAATCACAAAACAGGCGATACCGAAGGCATTGTAAATTATGCCCTATCCATCAAAGGCGTGCGGATGGCAGCATTTATGGTCGAACGCAAAGATTGTGTCAAGATTTCATTTCGTTCCTTTGGCGATTTTGCCGTGAATGAATTTTCTCGAAAATATTTTGGCGGTGGCGGACACCAAAACGCCGCAGGCGGAAGAGTCGAAATTTCGCTCGAAGAAACCGTACAGCGTTTTCTGGATGTATTGCCCAAATACAAAGACCAACTCAATACGGCGCAAGAATAACCTAAAAAAAATCTCCAAAAGTACTATACTTTTGGAGAATCAAGTAATTGAAAATCAATGACTTGTGATTTAAAACGAAATCGCCAACGAAGTCGTCATCCCAAAGCCTTGCGTAGTAAAGGTTTCTCGTTCGGGAATAATATTTTCGGTCGCACTCATGTTCTTAAATTCAATGCGCCAGACGGCATTCTCGGTAATATTTCGGTCTAAATTGAACGATAACGCCGTGATATTGAGGGGTAAACCATTGGGCGTTCCCAAATTTTTGCCATCCTCATCCTGATAATTTTCAAATCGGAAGGCGGTTGCCCACGCATCGCTGGGCTTGAACTGCAAGATTCCCGTCAAGCCTGTCCATTGGCTCATTTGGTCGTTGCCGTAATTTTCTTGCCATCCGATGTCAAATTGCCCGGTAAATTGCCATTTTTCGTTGATGTCCCAGATGGCATAAAAATCGTGAAAAGCCCGAAATTCCAGACTTCCGTTTTCGCCTTCATTCCCAAAAAATGTCGAGGAATTGAGCAACAAATTTTCGTTGGGCTGAAACGTAATTTGTGTGCCGAAGCCTTTGGCATCATTATTTTCGGCAATATTTTGCCAGCCATTATTGACCGAAAGCAAGAACGACCATTTGTCGTTAGGCTGAAAACTAAGCGTAGCACCCGACAAATAATACGGGCTATTTTCCGCACAGAATGAACGCGTGAGTACCGCATTATTCTTGGAAATAGCGGATTCAAAACCCAGATGCGAAGGCATCACGCCCACATCCAACCATACACCCTTTGCCAGCCGAATCCCTGCGCTGGCATGAAAAATATTTTGCATAATGCCTTGTTCGTGTGCCAAATTCGTGATGGCATACGTCCCAGACATCAACCCCAAACTTGCCCGAAGGTCATCAGTTTCGTAGTTTAAGTAAAGTAGGGCTAAGTTTGCCGTAATTTCGTTGTGCCGACTGTGGCTAAAAAAGTAACTATTTCGGTTATAAAGTGCATCGGACGGATTATTAAAATCATACGCATAATACGCATCAATAAATCCTGAAATCTGCAAATTTGATTCGGGACTCTCTTCGCTATTCGCATCATCCTGCGCCCTAAGTGGCGAAAATATCCATACCAAAAAACACCAAAAAAGAAGAATAAGCCTACCGTTTGTCTTGACCATTGGATTGTTGGTTTTGAGGTGATTTGTTTCGTTTTTTACTGCAATATCCACTTTTTATCATACAAAAACAAGCATTTTGTCCAAACGATAACCTAATATATTTTGGGTAATAAGGGCGTGATTGTCGTAGATTTATTTACCAGATTTCTTGATTTTTTCATACTATACTTAAATTATAACGAAGTTAAAATTTAACCCTATTTTGATTTAAAAATTATATTTTTTGTTTTTTTAGGGTAAAATTTAACCCTTTATTTTGATGAAAAACAAACATAATAAAATTATAGGGTAAAATTTACACCATAATTCTTGTTTTATTAAAAATTATTGATATGTTTGCGTCCACAATAAATTAATAATTTCTACATCCTAAAAGCGAATGATTATGCACACACAAACTTTATCTATCTCCCCCCTACAATCAGGAGCAACTCGGTTCGTTGCTCTGAAATCTGTTGGTTTGCTGTTGGCTTTGGTGCTGATGTACGTGGGCAATGTTTCGATAGTATTGGCTCAGGACGATGAGAAAGCGGAAAAACCCAAATTAGCGGTAAGCGGTTCGGTGGATGCTTATTTTCGAGCCAATCTGAATGCGCCCAACGATGAAAATGCGATTGCACCCGTTACATCTTTTGCCAATACGCCCGGATTTTCGTTGGGTATGGCAAATATCGTGGCTTCGATGGAACATAAAAACGTAGGTTTTGTCGCTGATTTTGTCTTCGGACCTCGTGGACGAGATGCCGTATTTGGCTCGTTCGGAAATGGCAGTTCCGAAATCATTAACCAACTTTATGTCTATTGGAATGCTTCCGAAGCCGTCAAGTTTACGATTGGTAATTTCAATACCTTTTTGGGTTATGAAGTGATTTCGCCCGTGAGCAACTTCAATTATTCGACTTCTTATATGTTCTCCTATGGACCTTTTTCGCACACAGGACTCAAGGCTGATTTTGCCTTATCCGAAAATTTATCGGCAATGGTGGGCGTGATGAATCCTACGGATATGACCGAATATGACCCTTTCGGAACATACACACTCGGAGCGCAACTCGGTTATTCTGCTGACAAAGGTAGTGCCTATCTGAACTTTTTGTACGGCGACCAAGACGGCAAACTCAAGGAAAAAACGGCAGTGGTCAATCAGACTTCGGCAGGTTCATTGTTTCAAGTCGATTTGACCACAGGCTGGAATTTATCCGAAAAATGGTTTGCAGGCTTAAATGCTACGTACAATTCGACAGCTTTAGGTGAAATTTATACCGGCTCAACTATCGAAAAAATTGATGGCGATGCCGCAGGATTTATGGGAACAGCCTTGTATTTGCAACACACCATGTCGGATGCGGCGAGCGTGGGCGTGCGGGCAGAATATTTTTCCGAATTTAATGACGGTTATGGCATCATCGGTGCTTATGAAGATGGCAAGGCAAGCATCACCGCCGTTACGCTATCGGGCAGTTTTAGTGTCGGAGATTTGCGTTTTATCCCCGAACTGCGAGTCGATAATGCTTCGGGAGATGTATTCATAAATCCCGAATTAGAGCAGATTTCTAATCTAAGTTCATTCGTCTTGGGAGCGGTTTATTCGTTTTAATCTCGCCTCCTGATTCCCTCAAACTTTCACTTTCTTGAACAATACAAACATCAAATCCAATGTTCAAGAAAGTGAAAATTTAATCTTCTGATTATCAGAAAAATACACCAAAATAAACCTCCCAAATCCCTTAAAATATATCCGAAATCCACACCAAGTAAAATACATCCATGAATGAGCAGGACGCAAAATGCGTGTATTTGATTTGCAACGCTTATTTTTAATATTATATTTGTAGGCAACAAAAATTGTACTTCATCTAAACTCATACATGAATGAAAAAGTATTTACTAATATTCAGTGTTTTGATGTGCTATCATTTCAGTAGTACCGCCCAAATTCTGAATGTGGAGCGCGACCGCTTAGAAGCACACGATTCGGGGAGTGTATGGCTGGGCAATCTCGGCTTGGGCTTTAATTTGCAACAACAACAGACCCGCATCCTGACGTGGAGTAATTCGCTTAATTTGGCTTACATTACCCCAAAAAATAAATTGATGTTTATCGGAAATTACGAAAATATGAACGGCGAAGGCGAAGTACTCGCCCAGAATGGTTATTTTCATACCCGCCTGAATTTGGGGTGGAAAAACAAAGTCATTTATGAATTATTTACCCAAGCTCAATTTGACCAAGTGCGAGGAATTAACCAACGATTCTTGGCTGGCGGTGCCTTGCGGTATCAGCCCTTAGGCTATGACCACAAAAGTATCACGTTTGCCATCGCTCCCGGACTCATGTATGAATATGAAAATTGGTCGTTTGGCGAGCAGGATTCCATTACGAGCGTCATCAAAACCAGTTCTTACCTCAATTTGCATACCAGTATTTCTGAAAATATCGAGTTTAATATGGTCGGATATTATCAGGCACGGTTGAGCCATTTGCATCAGCCACGACTTAGCTCCGATATTGCCTTGAATTTTAAGGTAACTAAAAATTTGACCTTAGGAACACAATTTTCTATATTGTATGATTTTGCGCCCGTAGTCCCGACCGATCAACTTATTTATACGTGGGATAATGTCTTGTCTTTTACGATTGAACGGCGGTCAAAGCATAAAAAACCGCAAACCGACTAATTTTTATTATTTCCAAAAAATCCAATCAAGACTCAAAATAGGCACTTGACCGCCAAGTACGATTTTGAGTTTTATTTTTGATTCGGAATCATAATTTTGAACTCGGTTTCTGCCATTTCTTTACTTTTCAGTTCTACTTTGCCCCGCAATTTCGCTACCACTTTGCCTACGATATACAGCCCCAATCCCGGACCTTCGCTCTGTTCGCTTGCACGCACAAACATTTCAAAGACTTTTTCCAGATAATTTTCATTAATTCCCGTGCCATTATCCGTAATCGTAATGGTGGCTTCGTCTGGCGTAGTCTTGACATGAATCCTGACGCGATTGCCTTCGGTATAAGATTTTTGGTATTTGATGGAATTGGCTAAAATATTGCCCAAAATAATTCGCAAACGCAAGGCATCACAAACGAATGGCACATTTGCCGCATCTAATTCGATTTGTTTATCAATAGAATGATAATTTTTGAGATATTTTAGTTCGGTCAAACATTGATTGATAAGTTTCTCAAAATCAATACGTTGAAACTTCATTTTGCGCCGATTGGCTTTGGAAAAATTGAGCATCGACATCATAAAATTATCCAATTTCAGGACACGATTTTCAATTAATTTGGCGTATTCTTTGGTTTTGGAAATATCGGTTTCCATCATAATCAAATTGACCAAACCCAACACCGAAGCGAGCGGTGCTTTTACGTCCATCGAAATCTTATGAATCAGTTGGTCAAGTTCAAAATTACGGTCTTGGAGTTCTCTGCCCGTCATGTGGAGTTTATCGCGTTCCTGTCGGATTTCTTCGATGGTTTGGTGCGTTTGTTGCCACATTTTTTTGTATTTTTGCTTTTTTTCGGCAAGTTCCTGATAGGTTTCTTCTGAAATGCCTTTGACCACAATAACAGCTTCGTCATCCTGATTTCGTTGAAGCGTAATTTCGTGATTATCAGAATGTTGTGTATCGGCACAAATCCCAAAAATCCGTAACGGTCGTCCGTTTTCGTTGCGGAAAATTTCGGCTTTAGAAATGACCCGCACCACATCTCCATTTTCCCGAATCATGCGATAATTCACCGCATATTCTTGGTCTTTGAGCAATGCCCTTCGGACAACTTTTTCGATAGCCGCACGGTCAGCAGGATGAATATGCTCCCAAAAACCTTCGGGCGTAACCGCATAGGTTTCGGGATTTGTCCCTACTATTTTGTGCATGGTTCGGTCCCAAAACATTTGATTCCTTTCGGGATTCCATGTCCAAACGCCAATATTTTCGGTATCTGCAAAATAAACCGCAGTTTCCGATGTATTTTCCTTTTGTTTGTGCAACTTAATTTGTGCCTCCCGAAGTTGCCCTTCGAGCTGGGCGATGCGCTCTTCGAGAGCTTGAGTTTTCAGAGTATCGGCGACCATGACTTTCAGGATTTTAAGTGTATTTGGGACAATATTCAGATAAGCAATAAAGCAAATTTAATCTTAGTAATTATCTGATTATCAAACAATTACTTCGTTTCAATAGGAACTACTAAATACTCCGTATGACTTAACAGGTGTTTCATTCTTATTTTACCCTAAAAATAATACCAATCCGAAAGAATTAAAGGAAAACAAAGTTTTTTATTCTGACGAATACCCCAATTTTTCGAGAATATCCCCAAATGACTTCTCGAAATATGCCGTATGTCCCTCCGTAAAATAATTTTTCCAATCGCCCGCCACGCCTTTTCGGTAATGACTTTGTATATTTTCTGCGCCTTGCATCCTGCCTTTGGATAAATTTTTAAAACTATTTTCTTGGATAATAGCCTGAATATCAGTGTCATTCAAACCAATATTGGGATAACGCCAAAACCATATTTTTTTGTTATTGAATTTATTTAAATATTTTTTCAAATGTATCGTCTGGTTCGGTGCATATAATTCCAGATGCTTAAAAATGGGCGTAAAATCGTAATCTGGAGCGATGACCTCCTCGTATTTGAGTTCCAAAATATCAGGATTTGCGCCGTATTCCCAGCGATACATATCATTTTTGAGAAAATGTCCCGAAAAATCCATTTCCAAAAATAGACCTTGTTCCATATCCACGGCTTGGAGTGCTTGGCGATGTATTTTCAGATTTTCCCAATCGCCCAAACGGTGCGTGTTTCGGTGCGAAAAATATCCCGAAACAATCACATCTCTGGGGTCTCGAATCAGATGAATCCCCCTCAAATTTTGGGAGGGATGCAGCTGGGCAAAAGATTCTGGATTGGCATTAGGAACAATAACTAACTCGGCTTCGGCATTTGTGCCATAAGAAATCGTGAATCCTGTTCGCTTTTGAATGGCATAAAAAATTCGGCTCATCCATGTCGAGGCGCATTTGTGATGTCCGAAAAAGACCCGTTGCATCATTTTTTTTGTTGATTTTAAGGCAAAAATACATTTTCTATAAGAAAGAAAAGCCTACAAACTCTTTTCTTTTTGGGATGTACTTTGCCACACGCAAAGTCGCCTTTGTGCGTTGAATCTACGGAAACTTAAACTATTGATACTGAATTGCTTGTAATAGACAGCAACAACAGCGAAAGTTTATCAATTATGATATTTTTTTGGGTTTCATGCGCCATGGTCTTCGGATAGTCAGATGAAAACTTAAATTACTACCATTGATTTGTTTAGTAGTTTCAAAGTATTCATCATATCTCCTGCCGTAACGGATGTAGTAATCATGTTGCCACATCGGAATAAAACTTTGTTGATAGATAGCTTCCAAACCAATCGTATATTTTTTGATAGGAATATTTAGACTTACTAAACTGTTAATCAAAAAATTATGGCGGTTAGGTTGCGAGGAATAATAACGTACTTCCAAATAATCAAGCATCATCCCATGCGGAGAATTATCATAAAGCCACTCAAAACTATATACGATTCCTAACCCAATCTGTCCATAAATTTTATCTTTTTTGCCGATACGATACAAGGGCGTAAATTCAAAATGAAAAGGAGAAATAGATTTACTCGCATTAGCTGATACCCACAAATTATCTACTTTGATGGCTTGTATTTGTTGTTCATCAATTCTCATCACAGGTTTCCGATAACTTACTCGAAAAGAGAATTTTGACGTATAATTTTTTTGTAAAAAAAAGCCAAATGAAGTCCCGTATTTTGCTTGAAAGTATAATATATTTTCCACAGAACTAGGATTCTTGTGTGTTGATTTGGTAATTCCTCCCAACAAACCGATTTCGGTTTGTTGGGCGTAAGAATATGAAATAGAAGCAAATAACAATAGAATGAGGACACTAAGAGTTTTCATATTAAAAGTAAAATTTTTTAAATGAAATATGGTTAAATCCCAATATTTTTTTAGACAAAATATTGGGATTTCTATAATTATATTAACCATTGATAGGAGGTACATATACTGAAATTCGTACATATTCTCGTTTATAATCGTGAATAGAGTCCATCTTATAGCTTCGAATATTTTTTGTACTGCTATATGCAACTACTTTGGCACGCCCGTTACCAAAGTCTATTTTATCAAACGGATATTCTTTTTTCTTACACCTCGTAATGTAAGAACCTTTTGCTCTTGTTCCTACTAATAAGTTAGCTTGAATACTATTATGCGCTCCGAAAAGACAACATTTTGCTTTGAGTTCAAAGTAAACTCCATACTTTCCGTATTTGTGCCATGCTTCTAATCTATGTAAACCATCGCTCCCCTCACGTTTAGCATACCCTTTATGAGCTCTTCTATCAAACACACAAAGCAATTCCGTTCGTCCATTAGAAGGTGATGACGTATATCCTTCTTCTAAAAGTGTTAAAACTTCATCGTTGGTGGTAAAAGTCATAATTTTAGGATGATTCGGGTTTTCAGCAATTAGTTTATTAATTTATCTTGCTTATTAGCAAATTGTTCCATAAAATTGCGGTTCTCAAAGGCT
>CAZNYR010000128.1:0-8990 GCA_964577275.1 uncultured Cytophagales bacterium
CATGCACCAGAAACAGCCACCGCCAAGCGTTGCCGTTTCCAAATTTTTATCTTGCATAGAATTTGTTTTGATTTCGGTTCGTTTTGCGATTGATTTTTGTACTTTTTCGGGATGGGAACAAGCCACAAACCCCATAAAAATACTCAAACTCAAGATGAAATACTGAAACATGATTATTTGTGTTTAAGTTTGTTTTGTTTTATTTTATTTTCGTGTGGCAGGTTTGTCGTCTGTCCGATATTTTACCCAAATTAAGTAGGCAAAATTCATGTCAAAATTCATTAAATTAAGTTTTATAATACTGATTATCAATGGTTTATTGGGAATATTGTTTTTTGTTCCTGTTCCTGAAAAGCACTATTCGATAACCGATTATTATGCCCAAACGTTTGAAAATATCCAAAAAACAAAATTTTTGCCTACCCAAGATTCGATATTAGAAGCAGGATTTGCGCGTGAAAATTTGATGTTTTCCAAACCGCTAAATTTGGCGGGTTATGGCTTTCGTGGCAACTACGAATCTGTCCATGATTCCCTCAAAATCAATGTGTTATATCTCAAAAACGCCACACAAAATGTCATCATCATCAGCCTTGATTTATTGATTTTCCCGCCCGAAGTGGTCGCTAATTTGGAACGAGAACTACCAAATATTGGCGAAAATACAGCGCAAGTTTTTTTTACTGCCACACACACGCATACCGCCACAGGAGGATGGGCAAAACCCCCATTAGGCTGGTTATTTGGGCGTTATGACGAAAAAGTAACTGATTTGATGACCCAACAAATCATAAAAGCTATTCGGCTGGCTCGCCAAAAATTAGAACAAGTTTCGATAGGTTTTCAGAAAATTCAGGCTTCTGAATATGTTAGGAATCGGCTCTCAAAAAATGCACAAGTCGATGATTTTGTGCGAGTTATCTGTTTTCGGAAAGCAAACGGAAAGTCTATCGTCTGGGCGACTTTTTCCGCTCACCCGACCTGCGTAAGTGCCACCGAAAAAACAGTGAGCCGAGATTATCCGGGCATTCTGACCGACAAACTGGAAGCCAATACGGACATTGACTTTGCTATATTTTCGGCGGGAGCAGTCGGGAGTCATGCCCCAAAATCACCACAAAACTTACAAAATTTTGATAAAATTGAGGAAATAGGTTCGGAATTAAGCCAAAAAATATTGAATACAACAATTTATTGGCAAAATACCGTAAAATTAAATCTTACGAAAATCCCCTTGAAAGTGGGAGATTTATCGCCTCGTATTTCGGAAAAATGGCGGCTTCGACCTCGTATTTTTCGGGAATTTTTGGAAGAGCAAAACTTGAATCTTTCGGTTTTACGGCTTGGAAATCAGTTGATTTGTGGCGTGCCAGCAGACTTTTCGGGGGAACTCATGACCGAATTAGATAAAATTGCACAAAAAAAAGATATAAACTTAATGATTACGAGTTTTAATGGGGCATATATCGGTTATATTTTGCCTCAAAAACGCCTTCAAATCGGACGAGATGAAACGCGCGAAATGAATTGGTTGAATAATTATGCAGGAGAATATTTTGTTGAATTAATTTCACAAATTATGATGAATCAAAAAAAAAACAAAACCTTGATTATCAATTAATTAAAGGTTGTTAAATTTTGAAAACTTAACAACCCTTAGACTAAAATAATGGACTTGATTCCTGAAAATCAGAATAACAAACTTTCAGAAATTAAATGCCCGTGCTTCCGTAGCCGTTTGCCCCCCGAAAGGTATTTCTCAAGACCGAAACTTCTTCCCAAGCTACTTTGGCATAAGGAGAAATCAATAATTGTGCGATTCGGTCGCCATTTTTGAGGATGTACTCTTGTTCCGAAAAGTTAATTAAAAGGACTTTAATTTCGCCTCGATAGTCCGAATCAATCGTTCCCGGGGCATTCAGAATCGTAATGCCATGCCGATAAGCCAAGCCACTTCGGGGACGAATCTGTCCTTCGAATCCATCAGGAATTTCCAGATGAATGCCTGTCGGAATTAATGCCCGTTCCATAGGTTTGAGCATCATTTCTTGGTCTAAGAAAGCCCTCAAATCCATGCCTGCCGAATCGGGGGTTTGGTATTCGGGGAGGTCATTTTCAGACTTATTAATTATTCGGACAAACATCTGATATTCATACTTTTTATCGTATGTATCGGAAGGTAAGAGCGTTGCCATAATCGAAAAATTTATGATATATTATTTTTCTACGGATAATAATTCGACTTCAAAAATCAAAGTTTCAAATGGACCGATTCCGCCTTGCGTGCCTTGTTCGCCGTACGCCAAATCGTATGGAATATAGAGTCGCCATTTTGCGCCCACACGCATCAGTTGGAGTGCCTCTGTCCATCCCGAAATCACGCCATTGACAGGAAACGTAGCAGGTTGTCCGCGCGCAATGGAACTATCAAAAACTGAGCCATCCATAAAAGTTCCTTCGTAATGTACTGTAACTCTGGAAGTTAGGGAAGGATTTTCGCCTTCTCCTTTTTGGATAATTTCGTACTGCAATCCGCTCGGAAGTTCAACCACGCTGGGACGTTTTTTGTTTTCGGTTAAGAATTTTTCACTCTTTTGGATGATGGGTTCGTACTTTTTGCGGTGCATATTTTGCATATAATCCCGAATCAAATCATCGACCGTATTTTGTTCTAATAAAAACGTATGGTCTTGCAATACGTCATCAATCGCTTTTTTGAGTAATTCGGTGTTTAGTTCAGTAAAACCGCTTCGTTTCATGTTTTGTGCCACATTCAGACCGATGCCATAACTGACCGAATCCAATTCGGTTTGAAGTGGGTTTTCTTGTGCGAATGTTCCGAAGGAAATACCCAAAGCCCAACAAATTAGACTAAAATATTTGAAGTTCATCATAAAATAATATTGAGTAAGAAATATGAAATAATGAGATAATTTTACATAAAACTGAAACCTGCCCTGTTTTTAAAACTGGACAGGTCTTCAGAATCATCCCTTAAAAAAAAACTAACATTCCAAATTTTATTTTTCGGTATTTTCTTCGGCTGGCAGTTCCTCTGCTCCCACGATTTCGATTTCAAAAATCAAGGCTTGATTAGGTTCGATGGGTGGTCTGGCTGCTTTCCCGTAAGCTAACTCACTGGGAATGTATAACTTACATTTTGTACCAACTTTCATGCCTTTGATTTCGTCCCAGCCTTTGATGAGTTGCCCAAATTTAAAGGTCATGGGCTTGCCTCTATCTACGGAACTATCGAATTTTTCGCCGTTCAGGAATGTGCCTGTATAATGAGCGGTAATTTCCGAATTTTCGGTAACGGTTGCGCCCTCGCCTTGGGTCAGGATTTCAACTTGTACGCCACTTTCACGTACTTGGATGCCTTCTTTGGTTTTGTTTTCTTCCAAGAATTTTTGGGCTTCAGCAAGATTTACTTCAGCCAGTGAATCCATTTTGGCTTGTTGTTTGGCTTGTAATTTTGGCATATAACCTTTCCAAAACTCTTGTGCCTGCTCGACAGTGATGGCAGATTTGTTGTTCAGATTGGCTTCGTAGGCTTGTAAAAAAATTGCTTTATCAATCTCAAAAGGCGCACCCGATAAAGAATTTTGCAATCGCATTCCTTCCGCGCTACTTCCCTGAATGGTCATCGAGTCGCCTTCGGTCAGGGCGGGCTGTTGGTTTATCAGTCCCTGAATATTTTTGAGCCACAATTTACGGTCATAAACCTGACCTTTTCCATCTCGTGCTTCTCGCATCGAATCCGCCATATCCAAATTTTTTCGGATTTGGTCGCCCTCGAATGTCCCGATAACATAACTCACAGAATCGGTTTCCGTCTTGAGGTCAGCGGACGAAGACCCAGCTTTATCACAAGCACCCATTGCCAAGCCCATAAACGCTACGCAAAGTGCATTTTTGAAGTTCATTTTCAATGACATAACTAAAATATTTAATAAATTTTCGACAAAAGTAGTCAAAATATAGCGTAATTATGGATGCAAATACCGAATCTGTTTTCTTTTATTCGGATTTTTAGAAAATAGAAAATCTATGAAGTGCTAAATAAAGGGGTAAGATTTAAAAATTCCGTTTTGCCAAATATTCGTTTTCTTTCGAGCGCATTTCTTGGGCTTGAATTTCGGTTTTATCCTGAAAACCAAGTAGATGCAACAGTCCATGCACCAAAACGCGATGCAGTTCATCCTCAAAATTGTGGGCGAATGTTTCGGCATTTTCATGCACACGGTCGATGCTCACGAAAATATCACCCGCTAATTCGTTGGGTGTTTCGGAATTATCAAACGTAATAATATCGGTCAGGGTGTCGTGGGCAAGATATTCGACATTGATTTGGTGTAAATAATCATCCGAACAAAAAATATAGTTCAAGTCTTCGGTTTCAGAAAACTCAAAATCATATTCCTGAGCTGTTTCCGTAAGCCATTTTTCAACTTTTTCAGCATTATCGAGCTGAAAATCAATATCTTCACTAAAAAAATATACTGCCATTTTTGTATAAAAATTTAGACCTGCCAAGTTTTCAAAACTCGGCAGGTCTTTAATTATAAAATGTGATAAAGTTTATGTTCACTCCGCCTCGTTTGATTCAACCGCAAAATCCATTTTGATAATCCGTCCTTCATCCTCAAATACTACATGGTCAGCCAGATGTTTTATCAAAAAAATACCACGTCCACCGGGATTAAGTAAATTTTCGGGAGCCGTAGGGTCGGGCAAATCTTCATACTCAAAGCCCGTACCTTGGTCTTGAATCGTGAATTGCAATTTATTTTCGTCAATATCCAACGATAAATTGACACTTTTTTCGGGATTACTTCCGTTTCCGTGCAGAATGGCATTATTGACCGCTTCCGTTACGGCGACCATAATATTTCCGTAAATATTATCGTCAAAATGAAATTCGTCGCGTGCATTATCAATAAAACTTTCGACAATGCGGATATTATCGGGTAAGGACGGAATTTTTAGTTTTAGTGAGTTCATATTTAAGTTCATGTCATTCAGAATCCTGAAAATACAAAAAATTATCGTTTATTCTTCAATTTTTTTGAAGTATTCGTTCACTTCCTGTTTATAATACGGATTTAACGAAGCGGGAATCGTTTTCAGCAACTCGATTTGTTTTTCTTTGGTTTTCAGATACTCCGAAAATTCGCTCGGATTTTGCCGTTTTTGTTCTTTTGCCGAAGTGCTTTTCCGTTCTTTGTCGGTTTTGCGTTCTCGCATGGCTTTATCCGATTCCAACAAACGCGTTTCTATTTGCTTTTGACGATTAATGGTTTGTTGTGTAATACGTTTATTAACCAAATCCTCTTCCGTTTTTTCCATTTCGTCTATCATTTTGCCCAATTCCTTACCCATTTGTTTACCCCCTGGGTCGCCACTTTGTTGCAATTCTTTCATGCGTTGTTGTACCGCCTGACGTAACATTTCTTGTTTGGCGGCTAATTTTGCCAATTCTTTTGACAATTCCGAGCCTGATTTCCCACTTTTCTGTAATTTCTGAATTTGCTGATTCAATTTCTTTTGCAAGTCGCCCAGACTCTCATCTCCTTTTTGAGGTCGCTTCTGATTAATCATTTGCATTCCGCCCATTTGTTCGCCCATATTTTGTTGCATATCGTGCAGAACTTGGTCAAGCATCAACGCCAAATTATTCATCGAAGTCATCGCAAATTGCTGTTTTCCAGCCGATACGCCCAATTTTCGTTGGCGGATATTTTCTGTGCTTTCGTCCATGTATTTATTCATTGCAGTCAGTTCACGAGTTACGAACGATTCAATCTGAAAAACTCGTTTTGCCAGTGCCATCAAACTATCCTCAATAATTTTGGCATCATCCCGCAACTTGAGTTGTTTTTGTCCAAGTGGCACCAAACGAGGGTCTTCGGGTCGAATTCCTTTAAAATTTTTCATCAAATCCTCTTGGTCAAACGACAATTTGACCAAATTTTCCAATACCTGTCGCAGGTCGTTATAATCTTCGATTTGTTGTTGCATCATTGCCGATTCACCTGCTTTTTGCATCTTTTTGGCGAGGTCTTTCATTTTTTTGGCAGCATCGCGTTGCTCTTTGGCGGCGGCTTGTTTTTCCCGATTTTTCAGCTTTTCGTTCGCTTTTTCCAACTGCTTTTGGATGTCTTCTTGCTGTTTTTTCAGGTCTTCAGGAAGCGATTTTTTACGGTCGAGTTCTTCATTCATTTTCTCCAATTCTTCGGATTGTTTCTGAATTTCCTCGAACTTTTTTTGCAAATCTTCCTGTTTTTCTTGCATCGACTTCTGTCCCTCCGATTTTTCATTTTTATCGGATTTGGAATCTTTATTTTCCTGATTTTTGTCCGACTTATTTTCGCTGGACTTTTTATCGTCTTTCGAGTTTTTGTCCGACTTATTTTCGCTGGACTTTTTATCGTCTTTCGAGTTTTTGTCCGACTTATTTTCGTCTGATTTTTTATCGTCCTTCGAGTTTTTGTCCGACTTATTTTCGTCTGATTTTTTATCGTCTTTCGAGTTTTTGTCCGATTTATTTTCGTCTGATTTTTTATCGTCCTTCGAGTTTTTGTCCGATTTATCTTTTTTCAATTCTGAATCTTTGGCTTTTTCGGTTTTATCGGCTAAATCCTCTTGTTTTTTGCCCAATTCCTCCAATTCTTTGGCAGCTTGGTCTAATTTCTGTTCAAATTTTAGTCGCTTGAACATTTCCAATGCCCTGTCCAGTTCTTTTTCGGTATCGAGTTCTTTTTTGTCAATCTCGTCCAAAAGCTGTTGCATTTGTTGATTATTCCGATTTTGCTCAATCATTTCATTTAATTGTTCATACATTTGCTTGGTTTTGTCATCGAGCAATTCATCCATTAATTTTTGTAATTGTTCTGCTTTTTCAGCAATTTGGCTGCTTTGCTCGCCAAAACGATTTTGTTTGTCATTGAGCATTTCATTTTGTTGCTGAAGTTGTTGAATTTCTTTTTCCAAATCCGATTTTTTCTTCATCAGATTTTCAACTAACTTTTTATCTTGCCAATTCAACTTTTTCTTACTTCGTAGTCGGTTTTGTAAGTTTTTGAGTTCTTGTTTTAAATCTTTTGCCTTTTTGAGCGTTTTTTCCATATCCTTTTCGGTTTTTGCCGAAACTGCTTCGAGTTCCTCCTTAAATTCCGATTCATCAGGCAATGCAAATTGATAATTTGCCGTTTTGGTGGTTTTGCTTCCATTTACGCCGTCATTATCAGCCACTTCCACAAAATAATCTAATTTATCACCTTGTTTGATTCCGAGTTCTGACAAATCCAACTGATGAAAATAACTTTGATTAATTAATGAAGGATTAAATTTTAATTTAATTGTTTGATAATCAGAAGGTTGCCCATCTCGTGTGATGCGGTATTTGAATTGCAAATTTCGCACACCGTAATCATCCGAAATATTTCCGCCAATAACTAAATAATTATAAAGTGTCGTATCCTCAAATTGCTTCAAATTGATGGTCGGATATTCGTCTGGAATGACATTGAGATAATACTCAATTTTTTCATTGTTCTGGCTAAATTTATTTTTTAATAAAACTTCATAACGTTCTGATTCTCTGATAGTTTTCTCAAATTCAAACACATCTTTATCCGAAGATTTTGCCTCAAAACTCAAGGAATCAAATTCGATTTTCAGAGCTTCGGTTTCACGGGTTTTGAATTGCCATTTTATCTTTGTGCCTGCGGGAACAATCAAATTTCCTGTATTATCAATCGTTTCATTTTTCCGATTGACATACGAAGGATACTGCAACCACGCACTAAAATTACTTAAATTCGGACGAGCTAACACCTTGATTTTGTGATGATTAGAAGAAAAACCCGAAGCCTCAAAACGTACACCCAAATCTCGCTGGACTTTGGTAAAATTATATAAAAACTCATCGCCATCTTTGGTCATGCGGACTTTGCGACCATTTTCGTTTATCAAAAACATTTCGGACGGCACGGCACTTCCTTCGGGCTTTACACGAATCTCAAAGTCCTCATTCTTAAAGACTTCCAATTTTTCGTTCATAATCTCAAAACGAAAAGGCGCAGAAATTTCAAAAGTTTTGTCAAAATTAATAATGCGTGTGGTGCTTTGGGTCAGAAAGGCGGGCTGAATCATCAGAACCAAAAAAAGCAACATCGCAGGAGGTAATAAATATCGTAAATATGTCCGATTTCTGGAATATTGTACCGCATCAGGAAAATAAATAACATTCAATTTTTTGGACTTTTGGTTGATACTCGCCCGAAGCAAATCTGATTGCGAATCCGAAACCAAACCTAACTGTATGACATTCAGTAGTTTGTCATCAATTTCAGGAAAAAACTGCCCGATTTGTTCGGAGGCTTCTTCGTTCGTAATTGGCTTATTGAGGTTCATTAATTTAGAAATTGGCGTAATTATCCACATCCACGCCGAAACCGATGCCACACCCAAAAAACTAAACAACAAACCTGCCCGAATCGTGCTATTAAATTTGCCGATATATTCCAAGCCATTAACGACCAAAAAAGCAGTTATCAGAACGGTCAGGGTGAAAATTGAACCCCGAAGTAAGATATTTTTGTAATATTTTCGTTTGTAGGCTCTGAGATTACCCAACAAACTTTGATATGCGTCCGTCATAATCGTATTGAAATTTGAGTATTGTGTATTGCGATTTTTCTAAATTATTCAGATTCGTAGTTTTCTTGGTATTTATTTAAGAAATAAAATTCTGAAATTGAGATAGTTACAAATATAACGAAAATTAGGTTTAAATGATACAGGACTTTTGCTCAAAACAAAATTATTACACACGCAAAATTATTCAACCACTAAATTATTGATTTTCAATAGATTAAAAATTTAGAGCGAAAGTTCTAATGATAATGATAGTTTCGATGAATATATTAGATACATTTTCCCTTAAAAACTTACATTTCGATACAATTTGCTTAATTTGATTTTCA